>JAPUEV010000225.1 GCA_027492415.1 Ignavibacteria bacterium | reverse complement strand
TCAATTAAACCATTACCATAATCCACAATTAAGGGCTGAGGTGGAGTTGATCCTAATGCGTTTCCTGCATCATTCTCCTTTTCAGATCCGCCCTTAATAATATTTGGTGATGATGGTCTTGAATCAGGCGGAGGGCAGTCTGTCGGTGAGTATTCAATTCCCGGACTAAATACAGTAAATACCGGTGGATCATTTTCCCATGAGTTACATCTCATCAACCATTTTTCGTACGGATAAGTGCCGTAAATATTTGTTGCCCCTACGATCGTATTATAACCATAATCCAAACCGGGGTCACTATCTTCTTCCACATACAAGCCAAAGCTGTTGGCAGCATCATTTCTTAATGTATTACCGCCGGCATCCCATACAATATTAATTCCATCAAAGGTTGGGTACAGCCTGGGTGAAGAACCAAAGCAATAGATCCCTGTTCTATTTCCGTTTGAGTTTGAGCCGTCAGCATTATTCATTAAAACCTGCGGTGAACTGTACGAGTTAAAATAATAACCGGTCTGGTAACCGCTTACATCATTGCCGATCAAATGACCATTATTTACACCATTTAGGTATATTCCCTCGTATGATGTGGAAGGATATCTGGTAGTAATATCACTGTAACGAACATATGAAGTAGCGTTTGAAACCGTAATCGGGTAATCTGCGCTGGTAATAGTATTTAATGTTACAATAGCATCGGCACATTGCGAAAGCTGAATAGCATGAGAACCTGATGTTTGGGAACTGTAAGTAATATCGTTATCAAGTATATAAATATTCGCAGAACCGGCTGCAATAATAGCATCAGGATAACTGCTGCTATACATTGTCCAGGAAGAATATTTTATTGTTACATCTGTTCTGTTTGTTACTTCAATAGCACCGTTTGTAAAATGACAAGCATCTATTGTTAATGGGGGTGGCACTAAAATGCTTGCTAAGCTCCCGGTTATTGTTATCGGTGTGTTTGTATTGCTGAAAGTACAATTCTTCAACGTACCATAACCACTGCCTTCGAACTCAATTCCACTCCAGGTACCTGATTGAGAGGTAAATGTAACTGCGGCTCCGCTCGATATATCAATCTGACCGCCCTCTTTGACGATTATCTTTTTACCTGCTGCCATTCTGATAGTGGCATCCTTTGTTATTTTTAAAACACCGTTACTTGATACAACAATATCTTCGTTAACTGCCAGATCATTTGCTCCTTTTAATAAATCCTGCGGGCCGGCAATAACCCATGGTCCGCTTAAGTAAGTTTCAAACATGCTTCTGCCAAAAGCTGCGCACCTTATTTTACCCAGGGCATTATTAATATCAATATCTAAAACCGGGGTACGCGGCAAGCCTGAAGCGTATTCCTTCCATTCCAAAGCCGGGGCTGGTACTGATACATCATTATCAACTGCAATATAAACACCGTTATCTGTTCCTACTATTAATTCTTTGATAATGCTGTTAATACTTCTCAGTTCTAAACAGTTTATAGGTATATCAGGTAACGCGCCCAAACCTGAACCGCTGATATCAGACCAGTTTATGCCTTTATCAACAGATTTAAAAATATGACCGTTATTATATCCTATACCGGAAACTGTTAAATACACCACATCAGAGCTTACAGGATCTGTTACTACTGATGTAATATATCTGTCCGGCAAACCACCATTTAACCTGTCTATTAAATTCCATTGTTGACCTGCATTTGTAGACCTCCAAAGCATTTCACCTTCACGCTGACAGCCAATTTCAGGAGGATAATAGTCAATACTGGTGAAAAACAGTAAATTTGTATCTACAGCACTCATTGTGAACGTTTGAGGCTGCTGACATGGATTTGTTGTGGGGACATAAGAAAATATACCATTATCCCTTGTTGGTTCCCAATGAGCTCCATAATTAGTAGATACGTTTATATAAGTTTTATTGTTATTTGCACCTGTGCCTAAAGTTGGACAGAAAAATACACCCGGAATGTGGGGGTCTTCAAAATATGCCGCAATCCAGTCGTGAGTTCCTGTTAAGTCACTGGAGCTGTAGCTATTGTATGCATCACTTGAATACGAGAAAAAACCACATGCTCCTTTGCTTGCTACTACGTGTTTAATATTCCCTGAAGAAGGGTCTAATTGAGAAATAACTATATTGGTACCGTCACAGTAAGGATTTTTAACTTCCCAGCTGTTTCCTCCGTCTGTAGATCTTGTAAATCCCATATCAGTTACAGCGCCTAAAATTAAATTGATATTCGCGTCATAGTAAGAGCTTAACCTGTAATTTTCTGTTAACATAAGTGTGCTGTTCAGGCTGTATGGCCAGGATGAACCTAAGTCAGTTGATTTTGATAAACCCTGGTCAAAACCGCATAATAATTCCTGGGTTAAGTTAACATTCGGATTGAATGCCAAACAGTTAACATCACCTCCGGGGGCTCCTATCTGAGTCCAGTTTTGTCCTCCGTCTGTTGTGATCCACAATAAAAGACCATAATATCCGGTTCCGTAACCTGCTATGGCAACCTGTGAATTATGCGGGCTGGCTTCTATAAACATGAAGTCAACTGACATAGAGCCATAAATATCCCCCATATTTTTGTAACGATTAAACGTAACTCCTCCATCTGTTGATGTATAAGCATTCATTATACCGGATCTTGATAATGCATAAACATAATTTTTATCTGCCCAGCTGACCGAAATATGAGTTCTTGTTTGAGGTGTAAAACCATAGTTTGTCATTTCTGTAAAAGTACTTCCATAATCCGTTGAACGATAATAGCCCATTCCGGGATATGTCGGGGGCCAGAACATTTCATTTCCACCGCCAATTGCGCAAACTATCTGTCCGTCTTTAGAAGTTGAAACATCCTGACATGATCCATATCCGTATGGTGCATTCCAGGTAACGCCTGCATCTGAACTGATGAAAAATCCTGTTCTTTCTGCAAGGTAAAGATTATTGCTGTTATTTGGGTTAACTTCTATGCCGTATGAATATGTAACTTTAGGATAATGTACATTGTATCCTCCTGTCCATGTATTTCCCGCATCGGTCGATTTAAAAACCCCGAAACCGGAATAGTTATACCTGAAGCCCTCTACTGAACCTCCGGTAGCATAATATATGATATTGGAATTATTAGGGTCTATACATATTGAGCCTGAAGATTGTGTTGGCAATGCGTCTGTTATCGGGAAAAAAGTTGTTCCTGCATTAGTAGATTTCCAAACGCCTCCGTTATGTCCTGTACAGTAAATATTTGGTTTACTATCCGGATCATATTTAGGATCATATTTGACACATGTAACTCTTCCCGCACCTGAACCTGAAATTGATGGTCCTATACAGCTCCATGGAGTCAAAATATAGTAGCCATTTATCAAATTACTTGCAGATTGCTGCTCGGAAGCGTAAGTAAATGCATCCGAATCAATCGAATCTACTGGATACATTTTTTGTCTTAAGAGCCATTTATAATGGTCTCCTTCTTCTTCCTGTGAATACAAAGGCTGAAATACACTGAGTATAATTGCTGATATTACAAGCAATTTCCTCATGTTTAACCAATTTGTTAAATTGTCTGCGATGTTAAACATTTTTGACTCCTTTCCTGTAATTAGATTTTGGAATTATTTATTACGTTTTTTTTGTTTATTTTTAAAAAAGGGCAAAATAATTGCACGCTATCCCGTAAAGGGATATTTTGGTTAAAAATACGTTCGCAGCGCTATTTAACCGAGCAAGTTTTGCCCTTTAATATTTTAACTTTGTTATTTTAAATGAATCATTTTCTTTGATTCAGTAAATTTATTCCCTGCTTTTATTTTATAAATATAAATCCCCGAGGCATATCCTTCCATATTTACAATTATTGAATAATTTCCGGCAGCTTGTTCTGATCTTACAAGGGTTACCACAGACTCTCCCAGGCAATTATAAATTTGCAGTTCTACAAAATCAGCTTCAGGTAAAGCATAAGTTATTATTGTTGTCCCATTGAACGGATTCGGGTAATTTTGATATATTTTATAATCATCCGGCATTTCATTTGATGCAGGATTTATTCCCAATATATGATCATATTTTACTGTAACTCCATCATTATAGTTAATGTTTAGTTTCCGGCTATTACCGGTAGCATAAATAGTATTTGTATCTACTATTATATCATTTGCAAAATCCGTTCCATTAGCTGTCACTCCTGAATACCTGGTTACCCAATGCAGTATTCCGGATGGTAAATATTTTAAAATAATAAAATCGATTCCTGTATTGGTATAATCGCCGCCACCGCATACATAAACATTTTCATATTTATCAAATTTAATGTTTGAGGGAATATTCAGGCCGCCAACTAAACCGGCATTAAATGTTTTTATCCATTGGATATTTCCTGAAGAATCGTATTTTAACGTTCCTATATCATACCCGTTGGCTGGAGCATAATATGTTGCGGTATAATAAATGCTGTTACCGCTTCTGCTGATTATCGGACCCCAAAGCGAAAAATTTCCGGGACCAAACTGCGGGTAATTTCTGCTCCAGACAGTATCTCCGTTATTTCTTAATTTCAACAGGTAAGAATCATATTGTGCCTGAGGTCGTACCTGGGTCCCTGTTAAATAAATATTTCCTGCTTCGTCCAGTACGATCCCACCCCAGCCTATATTTGATCTTCCTGCATCCAAAGTAAAGGTTTTGTACCAGTATAAATTTCCATCAGGTGCATATTTTAGGATTAAACACTTAGCCGGTATTCCGATACTTCCTATAGTGTAAATATTATTATTGCTGTCAATAAATACTTTTTGATTGCTGATACATGTTTGCCCGGGGTTAAAATATCTTACCCATGATGTATCTCCATTAGGCTTATATTTTATTATCAATGGGTATCCCGTTGTGCCAATATTTGCTCCTCCAATTAAAATAATATCCCCGTTATTATCAGCTGTAATTCCTTCCGGTGAATCATCAGTATCCCTGTTGTAAAGTCTATACCATTGCAGCACCCCATTGTTATTAAACTTTACAGTATATATCCAGTAATCAAGTTCGATATAAACAGTTCCTGTGATATAAACATCTCCTGTGGCAGCAACATAAAAGTGAGAAGAGCCTCCTGTAGAAAAACTTCCGGTTGGTGTATGGTGTACAGAGAAAAGAAGGTTTCCATTTTGGCCATATTTAAGGAAACCAAAACCCAAACCTGTATCGGCTAAAACGTAGATATTTACCTGGCTGTCTTTTTGAATAGATTTGCCATTAGAGGCAACCGGAGATTGCGGAGATGGCCATCTTGCTGCCCACTCCTCAGTCGGCTGCTGGGAATACTGGACTGCAGTAAAAAAGAAAAACACAAAACATGCAATAGATTTTAATAACTGTCTGAAAGGGACGGTTCTGTAAAGAAAAGATAATAGATCAAGGTTTCTTTTCATTTATGATTTGCAATTAAGATTTCAGGTAATCAAAATTTACAATACTACCTGTTTTAAAATAATAATTATTTATTGTTTTAGCAACAATAAAATAAAATTTACCGGAAATATCGGCAGAATTTACTCTATATTAAAAAATATAGAATAATATTTGATGTATTATTTGTTACAGAATTATTTTTTTTAAAATATTATAACTATAAAATTTCTATTTTAACCTGCCCTGAGGCAATAGTTTCTTCTTCCGGCAGGCTCACAGCTGAACCATTCAATCCTTTGCTCTTCAGTATTACTTTATAATAATACTTCCCCGGCAGCAAAGCTTCTGAATCCAGGCTTACCTCGTATGTTCCGGGCTGTTTATGTTCATTCAGTATGACCCTTACAGGGGTACCGATAATATCAACAACTTTTATTGTTACAGTACCTGATGTTGTTATATCATACTTAATTGAATTGTTCATTTGTTGTTTTAAAATAAGTCCCTGTTGTTTTAAAACAGGGACCCATATTGTTCCACGGGTAATTCCATGGAGACCCCCAATAAGATAGTTTGAAGCTTATTTTACCAATATCATCTTCTTTGTTGCAGTAAAGCTGTTTGATACCAGCGTATAGAAATATATACCGCTTGAAAGCGATGATGCATTAAAGCTGATATTATATATACCTGCTGTCTGGTTAGTGTTTACAAGCTCTGTAACCAGCTGGCCGGTATTGTTATAAACTTTTAAGCTTACAGGTCCATCCTGTGAAACTGAATAACTGATTACAGTATTCGGGTTGAAAGGATTAGGATAGTTCTGTGATAACGCAAATTCAAATGGTGTATTATTAGAAATTAATGAATTTTTTGCATTCAGGCTGAACTCAAAGTTATTTTCTGATTTTTCTGTAATGTTAACCTGTTCTGAATATGACTCACAGCCTACTTTATGCGCTACAAGTATATATTCTCCAACTGGTAAATTATTGATGGTATAGTCACCTTTTGCATTAGTTACACCAAAACCAACATATTCATTGCCCTGCATTGCATATACAACTGCATCGCTTACCGGTTTATTATTGCTTAAAACAATTCCGTTCACATTTGCTGTTACACCGGGTCTCTGAGATCCCCTTATACGCTGAACATACACATCGATATTGATCAGATTTTCTGTAACATTTAAATGTGTGAACAACGCCGGATCAGTTTTATCCGGGTAACCTGTTGGAACGTAATCTTCCCATTCGTCATCAGGAATACCTATAACATCAAATCCTTCGTTCAAATAGTGCTTAACAACACCACCTATATAATCCCCTGTCTGGTTTATCGGAGCTACTGCTGCAAGCTCACCGTTTGAATGATATATTTTTACTAAACCGCTTGTAACGATCTCGTTGTTATCTGCGTACCTGACTTTACCGCTGATATTGTATGTCTGCGCTTCAAGTGATTTTATCACAGCCAGAATAAAGAATACTGCTACAAATAGTTTTAATGCTGATTTCATGATTTTATCCCCCTAATAGATAAATTATATGATTTAAATTGTTGCTAATTTTTATTTACTATAGTTTTTGCAAAGGTTTCTATGCTCTCAGATCTATCCCAGTACAGCTCAAACATCTCTGTTACAAAAGATGCAAAGCGTTTATTGTGTATGATAATATCAGACCTTTCATTCCTTGGAACATTTTCATCATACAGGCTTATAAAAACCGTGTTACCGTCAAATACAGCAAGTATCTGCGGTATGTTATCGCTCAGCCTTATTTTTTCTCCCTGCTTCTCAAATCTTTTGCATAGATCAATAAGCTGCTCCTTAGATACTACCTGCCACTCATTGTTTATCTTGATCTTAAAATTTCCATTGGCTTCGTAAATTGACCTGAAGTGTCCGCCGCGTTTATAAAAGTTCTTTGTTTCTGAATCCAGTTTATCTGAAACATTTCCTTCAAAACGGTTCATGTATAAGATCGCCTTCTTCGATCTTTTTATAAGGTCCTGGAATTTGACTTCTCTGCTGCGGTTAAAGCCTTTTATAAGCTCAACGTCTGTTGAGTATTCTGCTGCTCTTTTTGACCTGTGTAAATGTTTAATTTCCCTGAAGGTGGATTTAACCAGAGATAACTTTAAGCTGGTTTCCTTGCGGATCTCGTTTTCGATCTTGCTTTCAAGGATATCGCTGTCAATAATCTCGTATAATTGTTTTGAAGGAGTATGTATCTCATTACATATCCCTTTTTTACAGAAACTCTTTAATATTTCGTAAACTGATGGTCTGGGAATCCTGGCTTCTTTTGCAGCTTCGGCTGCGCTCATTACTGAGCCCTGGTATAAAGCAAAAAACACTTTGGCTTCATAAGTACTGAAGCCAATACTTTCAAGTTTTTCTATTTCTTTCCCCATAATATAATGTTGTAGCTTTAACTACAACAAATCTATATTAAAAATAAATATTATGCAATACCTGATAACAATACCAGGTAAAGTAACTCTTTAAGTGAACAATATATCGTGATGTTTTGCTGAGGGTTATTACTGGAATAGGTCGCAATAATATTTTAAAAAATATTGAGAATATTTGTGTAGTTTGCTTGAGAGACTACTCTTAACCTAACATCAAAATACTATAAACAATATAAGTGTTTAGATTTGGATAATTTAATAAATAAAAAACTAAACCCGTCAGTAAGGTTGACGGGTTTAGAATAAGAGTGAAAAATATGTTTGATGATTATTTCTTTTCCAACAAAGATAAAGCATACTTAACGGTTTGTCAAAGACAGCTTTAATGGAATGTCCTGCCAATTTTCTACCAAAAGAAGTTTATAAACAAATTAATAATTTAATTTTACAGATATATTGGTTATTATTTTAAAGATTTTTGAATTAATTTTATTGCAGGGTAAAACATATTATTAACTAAATGAATAAATCAAAATTCCTGAAACTGCTGAGATCATTTACTTCTGAGGAGTTAAAAAGCTTTAATAAATTTATACGCTCACCTTATTTTAATACAAACAAATCCATAATATCACTTTTTAATTTTCTTAAAATTAATTCCGGTAACTTTATCTTAATAGATGAGAACAGGATATTCAGGCATATTTATCCCGGTAAACAGTTCAACAGGAAAAGGTTAAGGGAGCTTAGCAGCCAGATGCTGAGCCTATGCGAAATGTTCTTATCAGTACAGAATTTTAAAAGCTCTGATTTTGATGTAAAATTAAATCTGCTTAAAAGCTTAAATCCCAGGGCCATCCAGGACCATTTTTTAAATAATTACCGGTTAATTGAGAATAACACCAAAACCGGAATTATCAATTACGATCATTACAATAAGCTGATAATTTTAAAAAAGGAATTATTTAAATTTTATAATACATATAATTTTAAAGCCGCATCACAGGATAGCGAAGCTATAGTTAATGACGTGGCCAAAGCTGTAACTTTCGAAATATTAAGGTGCAGCATTGCACTTGAAACTATTCATACTGAATTTGGCTCAGAATATGAAAAATTCATTACAGAAGATTTTCTCCTGGTTGCGGAAAAATACCATTTTTTTAATGACAGCATAATAGAAATTTACTATAATTTGTGGCTTTTAACATCCAGGAAAGATCATAATGCTTATAATAAGATCATAAGCATGTATGAACTGAATAAAAGCAGGATGCATATTGATATAAAGAAGGAAATATATTTATCTCTTCACAATTTCATTGGCTATAACGGTCATCTGGTAAAAGGTTTTAATATAAAGGAAGAAATATACCGCGTCCTTTATGTTATATACAATGAGAAGCTGATGTACGATGTAAACGGGTATTTGATATTAAATTTTTTCCATAATTATCTTGATACACTAATTGATCTTGATAAGATAAGCGAAGCTGAGGATTTCATAAACATAAATAAAAGTGAGCTTGGATATGAAAAATTAAATCTTGATACAATCAATTATTTTTACGCCAAGATCAGCTTTAAAAAAAATAATTTCAGGAGCGCTCTTTCATACCTGGATAAGGTCTCTAACAGTGACTTAAAGCTGACAACCATTAAAAAATTTCTGCAGACAGTCTGCCTTTACGAAGAAAAAGAGTTCGATAAATTAATGCAGGTTTTAAGCAGTTACACAAGATACCTGAACAGGAAGCTGCCGGTAAGCAGCCAGTTCATATTACGATATAAAACAATCAGTGATCACTTCAACAGTTTTTTAGTTAATTATGACAACAAAAATAAGCTGAAAATTATCTTATCTGTACTAAGATCCATTGAAAGATATCCTTACAGACTTTGGCTGATTTCTAAAATAGAAAGCAGATTGCAGGATCTTAAATAATTACACCGATTTTAAATTACTTAATAACAATTCTTTGGCTATTTTACCAGAACCATCTTTTTGCTTTCAATAAACTCGCCATCAGCCTGCATGGAATAAAAATAAACACCAGTTGCAAAGTTTGATGCGTCAAAATCCACATAATCTTCCAGTGCTGGTGTACGCTGTTCATTCAGTATTGTTTTCACTTCCCTGCCTGATACATCATAGACAGTGATCTTTACTTTGGCTGTCCTTGGTACATTAAATACTATCCTTGTTTTCGGATTAAACGGGTTGGGGAAATTCTTAACTAAGCTGAAACTACCCGGAAGGTTTACATTATTCCCTTCAGTTGAGTATTTAAATATTACGCTCCACCCAAGCAAAATTCCTCCGTCCTGGAAACCGTTATCAGTTACCCTAAGCTTCCATTCACCCAATGAGTTTTCGCCGTCAAACAGCCATAATTTATCAATGGGCTTAAATCTGCCTGTAAATGGGGGCACTGCGGCTGAGCTATCGATTGCAATATCAGCCTCATCATCAAAATAAGTATCCGTAAAATTATCACCATCCACCCCAACACCGCCTGCAAGTATAATTTCAGTGCCCGATGGCGATATCAGGCTGAATGAAAGATCTGCATCAAATGTATGCTGCACATTCAGCAGTACATTTACATCAAGAATTGTTTTATTTACAGGGTTATTGAATATTGAAACAAATGATGTTTCCCTCTCAGCTGTGATCCTTATAGGTACATCTGAGCTGGCAAAAGATGAATCATATTTATTGGTATTCCTTACGAACATGAACTTACCCGGCTGAACATTCCCCGGTGGATTTACACCTGAACCGCCGATAGGATATGTAACATAATTCGGCACCGGCACTACATCCTGTGCTGCAATATAATAATATAAGCCTTCGCTGTACGCAATTGTTGGGAATATAAACCTGTACCTGCTGCTGCTTACTAGGCTGCCGTTAATAACCTGAATTTGGTTTGACTGAAGTGTTTTATAATACAGGCGTGGTCCGTATGGATTTGTGTTCAATCCGATATTATCGGTAATTACCGCATCCACTGTAATTGGCGATGTATAAACATTTGATTCAGGCGGGTATATTGTAAGCATTGGAGGCACCTGGTCATAAATTACAGTAGGTCCGGCTGGAGTATTATCCAGGCATATCTTTGCATTAATCAGGCCATAACCCATTTCATTGTTCCATAACCCGTTTTCCTTCTGAATGTTATAATTGTAATTGCCAACTCTCCTTGCATTCCGCTCAATTATATTTTTTACTTCAACGCCGGTCAGGGTTATATTTTTGCTAAGCATTAATCCTGCAACACCTGCCGCCATTGGTGATGAATCCGAAGTACCGTTGCCGCAAACACACCAGCCGCCGCCAAGCTCCGTAGTTCCCACATAAGTACATGGCGCAACTATTTCCATACCCTCGCCGTAGCAGGCGCCCCAATCCTGCACACCGCCGATATTATCACAGCTTACCCTGCTTTTACGCTGGTAACACGGGCTTATCCCTCCAACGCCAATAACTTCCGGCATTGAAGCAGGATATAACACAGAGCTTGTATCAGAATTACCTGAACCGCCGAAAACTACACAGCCTTTGCCGCTCCTTCCGATATTAACTGCATTTTGAATGGCAAAAGTTATTAAAGAGCCCGGTATACCTCCGCCCCAGCTGCAGTTTATTACACATGCGCCGTGGCTCCAAGACCAGTTAAGGCCCTTTGCAAGGATAAGATCTGTTGTAAATCCCTGTGGAAAAGGACCAAATACCCTTACAGGCATAACCTGGCATGTATATGCAATTCCTGCATTACCGGCAATATTGTTTCCTGCCGCTGATGTTATCCCGCTTACACCAGTACCGTGGTACTATTCATCATACGGTCTCTGGTCATTATCATAAGCA
>JAPUEV010000224.1:5943-12005 GCA_027492415.1 Ignavibacteria bacterium | reverse complement strand
ACAAAATTCAGCATATCTGTTCAGGGAGACGAATTTTTTTTCATTGGGGGTATATATGTTTGGAATAAGGACAACAACTTTTGCAGCATGATAACAACATCTCCTCATAGAGACCTCAAGAAGATACCTCATCACCGTTCACCTTTTATTTTGATGCCTGATGAAGCAATAGAATTCCTTGAAGCTGACCCAGGATATCTTTTGGATAATATTAATACTCTTGATAGCAGCAAAAATCTCGAAATAATACAGGTTTCTGACATATAAATCGATTTTAACTGTTTTTCTTTATTTCATTGTAATAATTAAATAGTAAAATTATCTTTACGCTTTAATAATCACAAAATTACAGGAAAATCAGGTTACAATATGAAAGGCATAATACTCGCCGGCGGCGCTGGCTCCAGAATGTATCCAATCAGCCAGCTATACAGCAAACAGCTTACCTTAATATATGATAAACCATTAATTTACTATCCGCTCTCTATTTTAATGCTGGGCGGTATTAAAGATATTTTGATAATTTCTAATGAAGAAACTATCCCTTTTTATAAGAAATTATTCAATGACGGTAAACATTTAGGTCTGAATATTGAATATGCACTTCAATCAGCGCCTAACGGAATAGCTGAATCCTTCATTTTAGGTGATAAATTCATTGGTAATGACGGTGTAACTCTTATCTTAGGTGATAATATCTTCTATGGCAAGCTTGATTTTTTCCATCGTGCATTAGAGCGCAATACCGGTGCAACTGTTTTCGGCTACAGGGTAACTGACCCGGAGCGTTACGGTATAGTTGAATTTGATGAAAAAGGAAAAGCTATTTCAATTGAAGAAAAACCATCGAAACCCAAATCTGATTTTGCTGTTCCGGGTCTGTATGTTTATGATAATAAAGTTGTTGATATTTCAAAAAATCTTGAACCTTCCCCGAGAGGTGAGCTTGAAATAACAGATGTTAATAATGTTTACCTTAAACAAGGTGAACTTAACGTAGAAAAAATAAGCCGCGGTGTAGCATGGCTTGATACAGGCACACCTGAATCTTTGCTTCAGGCATCAAATTTCTTCGGAGCTATTGAAGACAGACAGGGCTTAAAAGTAGCATGTCTTGAAGAAATATCACTTCACATGGGTTTTATTGATATAAATGGATTTGATAAGGTTATTACTAATATGCCTAAATGTGCATATAGAGAGTATTTATCCAAAATTTTGACTGACAGAAAGAGATAGTATTACAGATAAATGAATATCCAGGAAACCAGAATCAAAGACGTTTTAATTTTTACCCCAAGTGTTTTTAATGATGACCGTGGTTACTTTCTTGAGTCATTCCGCAAAAAGCTGTTTGCAGAGCGCGGAATAGATCTCGATTTCGTTCAGGATAACATTTCCAGATCTAAGAAAAATACTTTAAGAGGATTGCATTACCAGGCTGGTGAATATGCCCAGGGTAAATTATGCCAGGTTGTTTACGGCAGGGTCCTTGATGTAGCAGTTGATATCCGTTTCGGCTCCCCTACATTCGGCAAGTATGTTGCCACAGAGCTTTCTGAAGATAATCATGACCAGTTATGGATACCACCCGGTTTTGCGCATGGATTTTCAGTACTATCAGATACAGCGATTTTCCATTATAAGTGCACAAATTATTACGATAAATCGAGTGAACGGGCAATTCTTTTCAGCGATAAAGATCTGAATATTGACTGGAATATTACTGAACCCCTTGTTTCACCAAAAGATCTTGAAGCTAAATTGTTCAGAGATATCGAGAGAGATTTCTCATACTAAAAGTTTTTATTTTGATTTTACCCTTTCAAACAATTTAAGAAAACAAATTGTAAAATTAATTAAATTAATGAACAAGAAAACCAATTCCATATTTTTTACAGATGGTGCTAAAGTAAAACAAAGCTCATTAATTACTCAGTTTGCTGAAAGACTTGAGTTTGATCTGGTTAAGGATAGAACTACAGTAACAGATCATGATATACTTGAAGCAATTGCTCTGGCAGTAAGAGACAGGCTGACAAGGAATTGGCTGAAAACGCAGAGTGAATATAATGTTAACAATGTTAAAAAAGTAAACTACCTTTCTCTTGAGTTCTTAATGGGCAGCCTGCTGGGGAATTCACTTATAAACCTTGGCTTATATGAAGAGTGTAAACAGCTTCTGGAAAGCTTTGGCTATGATATAGATAAGATTATGCGTGAAGAACCGGATATGGGACTTGGTAATGGTGGTTTAGGCAGGCTTGCTGCCTGTTATATGGAATCACTTGCAACGCTCGAGCTTCCTGCGTATGGTTACGGTATACTCTATGAATACGGTATTTTTGAGCAGGATATTGAAAATGGCTACCAGATAGAAAAGCCTGATCATTGGCTTAGGTACGGTAACCCATGGAAGATAGTAAGACCTGAATTCACTTATAAAGTCCAGTTCAATGGTACAGTATCAACCTATTTTGATGAAACCGGAAGAACAAGGTATAACTGGATTAATACTGATGATGTACTGGCTATTGCAAATGATGTTCCTATACCGGGATATCAGAACAGGACAGTAAATACATTACGCTTATGGCAGGCAAAATCAACTGATGAATTCAACTTAAACAATTTTAACCAGGGCAATTATCTTTCGGCAGTTGAAAATAAAAATCTGACTGAAACGATCTCTAAAGTATTATATCCAAATGACTCCATTCCACAGGGAAAAATATTAAGGCTTCGCCAGCAGTATTTTTTTGTTTCAGCTACTCTGCAGGATATTCTTTATAACTTCAAGCTGCATAATACAGATTTCAGGCTGCTTCCTGAAAAGGCAGCAATCCAGTTAAACGATACTCATCCTGCCATTGCAATTGCGGACCTGATGCGGATACTGATGGATGATGAGGGTCTTGAATGGAATGACGCATGGGATATTGTTCAGAAAGTGTTTGCATATACAAACCATACAATTGTACCTGAAGCGCTGGAAGAATGGTCAGAAAGCCTTTTACAGGCTCTTCTTCCCCGTCATATGCAGATAATCAACGAGATCAACAGGCGTTTTGTAAATGACGTTAAAGAAAAATATTCCTCAGAAGAAGCTGTTGTTAACAAAATGGCGATCATACGGCACGATGCTAACGGGAACAGCATTAAAATGGCTAACCTGGCTATTGCGGGCAGCCATTCAACAAACGGTGTCGCGGAGCTTCATACAGATATCCTGCGCAAGTACATATTTCCGGATATGGATAAATTCATGCCGGGAAAATTCAACAATAAAACCAACGGTATTTCTATAAGAAGATTTTTGCTGCAGGCAAATCCGGAGCTTTCTGAGCTGATTACTTCAAAAATTGGCAGTAAATGGATCACAGACCTAAAGGAATTAAGAAAAATAGAGCAATTTCTTGATGATGATAAATTCCGGAATAAGTGGCGTTCAATCAAGAAGAATAATAAATTAAGGTTAATTGATTTTATCAGCAGGAATCATGGGGTTACTATTAATCCCGATTCACTGTTCGATTCACAGGTAAAACGCTTTCATGAATATAAAAGGCAGCTGCTGAATATTCTTCATGTTATTTCGCTATATAACAGGATCAAAACTTCACCTGATGAAATTTTAGTCCCTCGAACAATAATTTTCGGAGGTAAAGCTGCGCCATCTTATTATATGGCTAAGTTAATTATCAAACTAATAAATTCAGTTGCAGACCATGTGAATAATGACCCGGTTATAGGCGATAAGCTGAAAATTGTTTTTATAAAGAATTATGGAGTTACTCTTGCTGAAAAGATAATTCCGGCAAGTGATCTATCCGAACAGATTTCTACTGCAGGATTTGAGGCTTCAGGCACAGGAAATATGAAATTTGCTCTCAATGGCGCTTTGACCATTGGCACACTTGATGGCGCTAATGTTGAAATAAAAAGCGAAGTTGGAGACGATAATATTTTTATTTTCGGGATGACCTCAGACGAAATTATTGCTGCACGAAAGAATGGCTATACTCCGATACAGTATTACGAAAATGATCCCATTTTAAAGACAATAATTGATATGCTGAAAACTAATTATTTCAATAAGTCAGAACCGGGTATTTTTGACCCGATCGTAAATGAACTGCTTTACAGGGATTATTACTTTGTGATGGCTGATTTTGAAGCGTACCTGACTGCCCAAAAAAGAGTGGAGCTGGCTTATATGAATACGGAGATGTGGACAAAAATGTCAATAATTAATTCCGCAAGGATGGAAAAATTCTCAAGTGACAGAGCTATAAATGAGTATTCAGACGGAATCTGGCATATTCAAAAAATGAAGATATCCTGATAGCAAAAAATTGTTACGAAAGCCTGTTGAAAACATCGTAATGTGATTCTTTGTGTGCTGATTCATGGAAGATATGTTTTGCATGAAGCTCTTTTCTTATAACATTAAACCTTTCTTCGCTGCAGTTCACTTCATCAAATAAAATTGCAAGTATATTCCTGGAATTTCTGTGCAAAGTAAACTTAGCAGTGTAATTCTTGGCATGTTCATGCAAATGATTATGTAAAATATGGCTATCCATCTTTACATCAACCCCGGCATTGTTTCAAGATATTCCTTCTTGGCAAATAAATGTTCCTCGCTTTCCCAATGTTCCTTATCAGTGATCATAGCAAACTTTGTACATGCAGTATTACATATCGGTGACGGGTATTTCCCGATGCATTCGGTACATTTATCAGGTACAACATAATAATGATCCGGTGACCAGAAATCATCATAAATCATCGATTCATCGCAAAATATAAAATACTTATTGTGTATCTTTCGCCAGTTTGTACCGGCAGGATAAATTGCATTGTAAGGACATAGTATTTCACAAATACCGCAGTTGGTGCAGTCTTTGGTTATTTTCATTGGCATTTTGATATCCCCCTTTCAAATGACGCGGGCAGATAGACCTTATTCAATATATATTGAATGGTCATGCTCGTAATTAATTGAGTATTCAAATATATAGTACGGAAGCAGTCAATAAAATGACCAATATCATTTTAGAAATTGATAGTTATCCATTTTAATAAAAATATATTCCGTAATGTGTGACTTTTATGCTTAATCAAGTTGTTATATATTAATAGATAATTTAATATTAATAATTGAAATTGGAGAATTTTCTATGAAACTGGGATTTGTTGGACTTGGGAAAATGGGCGGCAATATGGTTGAACGCCTTTTAAAAGACGGACACGAAGTAGTTGTATATAATTTGACAAAGCCCGAAATTGAACTTGCAGTCAGCAAAGGCGCTGTTGCTTCGAGCTCACTTGATGATTTGCTCACCAAACTACCTGAAAGAAAAGCTGTATGGCTTATGGTTCCATCAGGTGCGCCGGTAGATCAAAATATTAACGGCTTAAAAAGACTTATGAAATCCGGCGATATAATTATTGACGGAGGTAACTCAAACTGGAAGGAAACAAGGGATCGCGGCAGAAAGCTTGCTGAAATTGGTATTGATTACATTGATTGCGGGACAAGCGGTGGCTTATGGGGCTTGAAAAACGGGTACAGCTTAATGACAGGGGGCAATAAAGAAACCGTTGAATATATGTATCCTGTATTCAAGTCACTGGCACCTGAAGGCGGTTACACATATTGCGGAACAAGCGGTGCCGGGCATTATGTTAAAATGGTACATAACGGCATTGAGTATGGGATGATGCAGTCATACGCTGAAGGGTTTGAAATACTAGAAACATCTCCATTTGATATTGATATTACTGCTGTTGCAAGCGGCTGGATGCATGGAAGTGTTGTAAAATCATGGCTGCTGGAGCTTGCTGTTAATGCCTTCCGTGAAGACCCTAAGCTGGATTCAATTAAAGGTTATGTAGAAGACAGCGGGGAAGGTAAATGGACAGTTGAAGCTGCAATAGAGCAGAATGTCCCTGCACATGTCATTACAGCATCATTATACAACCGTTTCCAGTCACGGCAGGAAGATTCCTTTGCTATGAAAGTACTTGCTGCGTTAAGGAATCAGTTTGGCGGACAC
>JAPUEV010000224.1:3265-5843 GCA_027492415.1 Ignavibacteria bacterium | reverse complement strand
TGGTAAATGAATTTACGGGGAAGTTAAATTATTTCCGGATGGATTTTAAGAATCCTGAAGCATATAATGAACTAAGTATTAAGATACGCACTTTAAGCGGAACTTGCGGAACTAACTGTAATTTCATATTTTATTTAGCTACAATACCAGCACTTTTTGGAGAAATATCAGTTAACCTGGGAAAAGCAGGACTGAATAATAGTGAAGACGGTTTCAGCAGGATAGTTGTGGAGAAACCCTTTGGATATGATCTCGAATCTGCCATTAAGCTGAACAATACCATGCATGAAGTATTTTCAGAAGACCAGATATATAGAATTGATCATTACCTTGGCAAAGAAACAGTTCAAAACGTGCTGGTAACAAGATTTGCAAACGGTATATTTGAGCCAATATGGAACAGGAATTATGTTCATCATGTAGAGGTGACCTCTGCTGAAAATATCGGGATCGAAAACCGCGGCGCATATTATGAAACTTCTGGTGCTTTACGTGATATGGTGCAAAGCCATTTATTAAGGCTTGTGACGCTAATAGCCATGGAGCCGCCTTCTTCCTTTGATTCTGATGCTGTACGGAATGAACAGCTTAAAGTTCTGCAGTCATTAAGAGAATTAAAGCCTGAAGATATTGAAAGCAGTGTTATCCGGGGACAGTATACTGCCTCCAAGATAAGCGGAATTGATGTAAAGGGATACCGGGAAGAAAAAGGTGTTAACCCTGATTCAAGGACGGAAACATACGCAGCAATAAAATTCTATATAGATAACTGGCGCTGGGGAGGTGTCCCCTTTTATATACGTACAGGGAAACACCTGCCCACCAGAGTTACTGAAGCAGTTATCCATTTCAGGAAAACACCGCATTATTTGTTTAAGGAAAGCCAGAACAACAGCGATAACCAGCTAATCCTCCGCATACAACCGGATGAAGGTATCTTACTGAAGTTCGGTATGAAAGAGCCCGGTGCAGGATTTAAAGTACATAATGTTAATATGGATTTTCATTACAGTGATATATCTAATGTTCATATTCCCGAAGCTTACGAAAGATTAATTTATGACTGCATGGTTGGCGACTCGACTCTGTTTTTACGGGCAGATGCTGTTGAGGCAGCCTGGAAGTTCATTGAACCGATACAAAAAGCCTGGTCTGAGGATGACCGGATAAAAATATACGGTTACCCTGCCGGCACATGGGGACCTGATATTGCCGATAACCTGATAGCAGGGGGTGATAAAACTACATGGCGATATCCCTGCAAGAATCTGGCTGATGACGGGATATATTGTGAGCTATAGCTTTAATTAAATTGTATAAAGAAAATAACATTGGTTTTGAATAAAGATAATATAAAAGTTTTCGGGTCAAATAAAGATTTAGCAATAGGTTTTGCAGAAATTCTTTACACTAAGATCAATGACCTGCTTGCCAATTTACAAATAATTAACATAGCTCTTTCAGGCGGAAATACACCGATAGAATTATTTAAGATTCTTGCATCAGACTATCATAATAGAATAAAATGGGATAGTGTAAATTTTTACTGGGTTGATGAAAGATGCGTTCCCTTTAATTCACCTGAAAGCAACTTTGGCAATGCATACAATGAACTTTTCAGAAACATTCATATTTCACCTGCACGGCTGCACCGGATAAATGGTGAATCAGACCCCGTGAAAGAAGCTGAAAGATATTCTGATTTAATAAAAAACAATTTACCTGAAGAAAATTCATTCCCCTGTTTCGATATCATTATTCTTGGAATTGGTGAAGACGGGCATACTGCTTCAATATTTCCTGACCAAATGGAATTATTAACAAGCGATAAACTATATGAAGTTTCTGCTCACCCAGAGACAGGACAAAACAGGCTCACTATGACCGGTCATTTAATTAATAATGCTGCAAATATTTATTTTTTGGTCAGCGGAAAAAGCAAAGCAAAGGTATTAAATAATATTTTTGAAGGTAATAATACAGCAAAAGAATACCCGGCTTCATATATAAAGCCGGTAAATGGTGAATTGTTCTGGGTATTAGATAGTGATGCTGTAAAATAAAAATAGCAGGTTTTCACCTGCTAAAAAAGAAGTACACCCGTAGGGAGTCGAACCCCAAACCTTCTGATCCGTAGTCAGATGCTCTATCCAGTTGAGCTACGGGTGCAAGAAAAAGCAAATATTCTCAATTTTACCCTTATTTAGACAAATTTACCAATATTTTATGAGTTATTCAATTGATTAATTCTGGATAAATTTGGAATAAATTTTTGTTATATAAAGTGTTGAATTAAACATAAATTTATCCAATAAATGAGAAATTTATATCAAATTTTATATGGTGTAGCAGGTTTATTGTTTTTGCTTGTAATTCTGGGAGGTTCTGTTACAAAGCCTGTTTTCAACAATTATTCAGTTAAAACACTAGAAGCCTCAGGTGTTAAAAAGGCTTCAATGGATTCCATTGACAGCAGAATTGACGATATGCTGTATAATGTAAAGAAAGTTCAGCTTCAGATCGAAAAGATCAAAAATATTTTTTCAAGTGATCAAATTGATGAAAGCAAATACCAGAG
>JAPUEV010000224.1:0-3165 GCA_027492415.1 Ignavibacteria bacterium | reverse complement strand
ATCACAGGCATATTTTCTCCACCAAATGTACCGTTGGAAGAAAAATAGGACTCATTTCCCCCGAAGATACTGTTACTTGTCAAAGCAAAGGTCCATACTTTGCTTTTATAATTATAAAACTTTAAAGATGTAATGTCATCAAAATCAAAAGTTATTTCACCGCATAAATGATTATCCTCTTCAAATAATCTTTTCTTTACATTTTTCACACCAAGCATTTCATCTTCAGGTTTATTCCCGTTCAGGTAGCTGTCAATAAGCTCACGGTATTCAGATTCTATTGTGGTAGCCGAATCATCAGTTCTCATAATATTAATATACTTTATCTTACCGCTTCCTTTATTGCCATCCTTTAGTTTATAAGAATATTCCTTGGTTTCCACAGTCAGGCATCCAATAAGGCTTACCGAGAAAATAAACAGGAATAAATAGATTATTGATCTTTTCATTTTATAATAATTACTTTATGTTCTTTTATTATTACATTACACCATTGTGCTTCAGTATATCACGTGCAATTATACCTTTTTGTATTTCGTTAGTTCCTTCAAAGATCTTATTGATCCTTGAATCCCTGTAAAATCGTTCAATCGGATACTCTCTTGAGTAACCCATACCGCCGTGAATCTGAACTGCAAAATCCACAACTTTATCCAGACCTTCGGAGCAGAATAGCTTTACCATGGCTGAATGCATACTTATATTTTTCTTTTTATCGTAATCAACAGCTGTGCGGTAGATAATTGATTCCATAGCATAAATTGTGGTTGCCATCTCTGCCAGCATGAATTGAATTGCCTGGAAATGGCTTATCGGGTGATCGAACTGAACTCTTTCTTTGGCATACCTGGAAGACATTTCAAGCATTTCCTTTGCTGCACCAAGTGTTGCAGCACCAAGTCCAAGCCTTCCTGCATCCAGGGTCTTCATGGCAACTAAAAATCCCCTGCCTTCAGTCCCAATCATATTTTCTTTGGGAACACGTACATTATCAAAAGAAATTGCGTTCGTTGTACTTCCCCGAATACCCATCTTTTTTTCCGGTGGTCCTGCTGTAAAACCCGGCATACTGGTTTCAACTACAAAAGCAGATACACCTTTTGGTGTTCTTGCAAATACAGAAATAATATCTGCAATTCCTCCGTTAGTAATCCACATCTTGTCTCCATTTATCACCCATTCATCTCCTTCAAGCCTTGCATTAGTCTTTACATTGAAAGAGTCAGATCCAGCCTGAACCTCAGTAAGACAGAAAGCGCCGATCTTTTCACCTTTAGCAAGAGGAACAACATATTTCTGTTTCAGCATTTCGCTTCCGCCGATTAAAATAGCATTTGTTCCTATTGACTGATGAGCCCCGATAAAGGTTGCTGTTGAAAGACATGCACGGGAAATTTCTTCCTGCATTACACAATAACCAACTTCTCCAAAACCGCCGCCGCCATATTCTTCAGGAATTGAAGCTCCTAAGAGTCCCAGCTTAGCAAGCTTTTTAATGATATCATCAGGGATCTTTTCGTTTGCATCAATCTGCTGTGCTATTGGCTTTAATTCATTAACAGCAAAATCACGAACCATTTCGCGGAGCATTAACTGCTCCTCAGTAAATCCAAATTCGAACATAATCAGTATAATTTAGATATTTATAAAAAAATAGAGTACTGAAAAATTAAGATTTTATTTTATATGGTGAGCAACTCTTTCACCGGTAAAATTAATTATATCTTCTGCACCATCAACACCTATCAAATTGCCGGAAATCCAGCTTGCCTCTTCTGAGCAAAGCATCAATATTGCTTTTGCAACATCTTCCGGGTGAGTTAACCTTCCTTGTGGATTTTTTAGTTTTGTAGCATCAATCATGTTTTTGGCACCGGGTATCTTTTGGAGTGCCGGTGTATCTGTAACGCCTGCCATAATTGAGTTAGCGGTTACTTTCATCGGAGCCAGCTCATATGCAAGCTGCCTGGTATGAGCTTCTAATGCGGCCTTGGCAGCGGATACTGCGCCATATGAAGGGATAACTGAGTGTGAACCTGCACTTGTTAAAGTAAAAATTCTACCGCCTTCTGCAAGCAGACCGCGGAATATCAAGCCCTGGGTCCAGTATACCAGAGAGTTAGCCATAACATCAAGTGTCATTTCCATCTGCGCCTGGGATATACAATTTGTCTGGGATTTTGCAATAAACGGCTTTAATGTTCCGAAAGCCAGGGAATGTACCAGGACTTTTACGCTTCCCTTTTCATGTCCGCTAAGCCTTTCGGAAATTTCATCCAGTACTTCATTTCTTTTTATTGCATCTGCAGCATTAATATTAAAGAAAACAGCATGCTGTTTTGTATGTTCAATTTTCCTTATAAGATGCTTAACATCCGGAACTGTAACTGCCCTATCAAGGTGAACACCGAAAATATTATATCCATGCTTTGCCAGCTCAAGAGAAACAGCCCCGCCAAACCCGCTTGATGCACCTAAAACTAAAGCCCATGGTTTCATAAATTACTTTAAAATTTTATTAAATTATTTAATAAATATACCTGTAATTGTTATGTTTTTCAATTCAAATTATATGATATTTAAGCATAATTAATAAGTTTTTATTAATAATAAAAGCAATCAATTATTTATAAATGAAAAGTCCCCATATTTCTATGGGGACTTTTCAGAAACTGATCAATTCTCACTTCCTTTATAAAAGGCAGAGAAAAACCATCATATTATTTTACAAGCATCATTTTTTTGGTATCAGTAAAGCTGCCAGAAGTTAATTTATAGAAATAAACACCACTTGATAAGCTTGAAGCATCAAAATCTGCTGTATAGCTTCCTGCGTTCATATCTTTATTAATTACTGTAGCAACTTCTCTGCCCATAATATCAAATATCACTAATTTCACTAAACCACTTGTAGGTAATGAGAATTTAATATTTGTTACGGGGTTAAATGGATTAGGATAGTTCTGTGTTAAAGAATAATTATTCGGAACTTCGTTTCCATTCTGGTTTATTCCTGTGATCAATGCTTCCTGATTAAAGTAAACATTCGTGGGTCCGATACCAGCATATGAAAATGAACTCTGCAATGATGTACCATCAGAATAAACAGCACAAACAGGACCTAAAGATGTTGAAAAATCTCCGCTGTTACGTTTATATACTGTA
>JAPUEV010000223.1 GCA_027492415.1 Ignavibacteria bacterium | reverse complement strand
TATCTTAGGGGGTATATTTTTCGCTGAATCAATTTCAGTAATTGTGCAAAGGTATTATTTTAAATACACCAAAAAGAAATACGGTGAAGGAAAAAGGATTTTTAAAATGGCGCCGCTGCACCATCATTTTGAATTAAGCGGAGTACCGGAGCCGAAAATTGTTACAAGGTTTTATATAGTTGCTGTTATCCTTGCAATTTTAACGTTTGCAACATTCAAAGTAAGATAAAAATTAATTATTTATAAAGGAACGAATTATGAAAATAACAAAATTAACAAGAACCCTCGTTTTATTACTCCTTGTAACAGGTGTAACATTCTCGCAGCTTTCAGTTGGAGAGCTTAAATTAAAATCTGCGGATAATTCAGGTTTGAATTTAAGTTCAAAGGAAACAAAATCACAATCAGGCTCGCTTAAGCTGATGCAGAAACCAACAAAGAAAATTTACTTTGTACCGGGCGGCAAGATCGGTATGTTCTTTCTGCAGGGTGATTATAACGGTAACCAGCTTATTGCTCTCGAAGCATTTGGCAAATATGTTGGTGATGGTTTCTGGGCTGAAATAAGTATCCCTTTCAGATTCAAAACAAGCCCGGCATTTACTGATATAGGTCTTGATGTAAACGTTATGTACCCGTTCTTAGGCTCATCCAATAAATCAGAAGTTGACCCGTTCGTAGGCGGCGGTTTGGGACTCCATTTTATCGGCAGGGATAGGGACGATCCGGAAAAAACAAGTGTAGCTGCACGCGGCGGTATGGGATTAAATCTTATCGCAGGCGCAGTATTTTTCAGAAATTATGATTTTAATATTATGGTAGAACTTAAATATTTCAATTATTTAAGAGAGTTTGATGACCTGAGATACCAGGGTATTGGCTTAAATGTTGGCGTAACATTTCCAAGATAAAGGAAAATATAATAAAGTGGTTGATATATTAGAAAAAAACAAGAAAGTAACAATTATAGGCGCAGCAAGAAGCGGTGTTGCAGCTGCTAAATTGCTAAAGCGCAAAGGGTACGATGTATTCTTAAGCGATGCTGGTGATGAAAAGAAGATTGATAAAAACTTTATTGAAGAGATAAATGCATCTGGAATTGAGCATGAATTTGGCAAACATTCTGAGAGAGTTTATGAAAGTGAAATACTTGTTGTAAGCCCGGGTGTTCCGCAGAATTCAGAAGTGATACAGAGATCGTTGAAGAATGGGATAAATGTAGTCAGTGAAATAGAAGCAGCATCGTGGTTCTGCAAGGGCAAAGTGATAGCGATTACAGGAACAAATGGCAAAACCACAACCACAACGCTTATAGGAGAAATGTTCAAAGATGCAGGCTATAAAACATTTGTTTGCGGAAATATTGGCATAGCGTTTAGTGATATAGTTGAAGAGACAGATGAGAGATCAATTATTGTACTAGAAACAAGCAGCTTCCAGCTGGATAACATTAAAGATTTTAAGCCGTTCATAGCTATTATGCTGAATGCGACACCTGACCATATGGATAGATATGAATCATTTGAAAAATATGTTGAATCAAAAATGAGAATAGCAGAAAACCAGAATGAAAGCGATTATTTTGTGTTTAACTATGATGATGAGCTTGTCAGGAAATCCGCTGCGAACGTTCACTCCCACCTCTCGGCATTCAGCTTAACAGATGCAGTTAAAGATGAAACAAAAGAAGGCGCATTTTTAAACAACCTTGACCTCATTTATTATTATTACATGGGTGAAGAAAATATTATCGATACCCAGAAGCTGATAATAAAAGGAGAGCATAATGTCTATAATGCTATGGCATCGGTAATTTCAGCAAAGATATTCGGGATTGAAAAGGAATACATAAAAAAGACACTAGAGAACTTTAAAGGTGTAGAGCACAGGCTTGAATATGTAAGGGAGCTTGATGGAGTAAAGTATTATAATGATTCAAAAGCAACGAATGTTAACTCAGTATGGTATGCATTAAAAGGCTTTAATGAGCCGCTGGTGCTTATCCTGGGCGGAAAAGATAAAGGTAATGATTATACACAGATTGAAAACGAAGTAAAACAGCACGTTAAACATATTATAGCAATTGGGGATTCCAAACAAAAAGTATATGATTTTTTCAAGGATAAGCTTCCGGTTACAATTGCAGGCACTATGGATGATGCAGTAAACAAAGCTAGGGAAAATGCAGTAAAAAATGATGTAATACTGCTTTCACCCGCATGCGCAAGCTTTGATATGTTTGATAATTACGAGCACAGGGGCGAAGTTTTTAAAAATATAGTAAACTCATTAAAGTAACAGTTGGAAACAAGAATAAATAAAATAGACCTGGGTATACTGATACCGATACTTGCGCTGATAACATTCAGCCTGGGTGTTGTATACAGTGCATCATCAAGCTGGGCTGTGAATATGAATAAGGACAGCATGTTCCTTTTCCGCAACCATTTGTTAAGGGCAGGCCTGGGTATAGTTTTGATATTCCTTGTTTCAAGAATCAGTTACCTGAACCTGATAAAATACAGGAAGATTTTAATGGGTGCTGCGATCTTAATGCTTTTATATCTTTTGGTAGCAGGGGTTGAAACAACCAAGGGCGCTGCAAGGTGGATCTATCTCGGCGGTTTCAGCTTCCAGCCCGCAGATTTTGTAAAGTACGCTCTTTTAATAAATATATCTTACCTGCTTGCAAAGAAAAAAGATTATGTAAGCAACCTGTATTACGGTTACCTTCCGATACTTGGTTATGTGCTTATAGTTGTGGCATTGATAGCTATTCAGCCTAATTTTTCAACGGCAAGCGTGATTTTCATTTCAAGCCTGATGCTGTTCTGGGTTGGCAAAGTGAAAATGAAACATTTGGGTATCACTGTGCTTTCCCTGATTCCTGCAGCAGTTTTGTTTGTGCTGTCAAAGCCATACATACTTAACAGGCTGTTTTCCTACCAGGAGCATTCCCAGGGCGGAAACGGTAGTTACCAGCTTTCACAGGCTATAATCGGTTTCGGTAATGGCGGATTCTTCGGGGTCGGACCCGGTAACTCAAACCAGCGTGAACTTTTCCTTCCGCAATCATACGATGATTTTGTGTTTTCAATCGTAGGCGAAGAATACGGTTTCTGGGGAGTTACTATAGTTATTCTTTTATTCGCCTTGTTTGTTTACCGCGGATTAAAGCTGGCAATATCAATGCAGGATGATTTTGGCAGGAACCTGGCATTTGGTATCACAATAATTATCGGAATGAATGCAATTATTAATATGATGGTTGCTACCGGTATGATACCTACAACGGGTCAAACACTGCCATTTATCAGCTACGGCGGAACATCAATTATTTTTAATTCAATTGCAGTCGGAATTTTACTCAATATATCAACATACAGAATGCAGCCCAAAGGCGCATTACTTAGAGAAACGCTGGCAACAGCAGGCAGTGTACATGATTAACAGGATAATTTTTGCAGCCGGCGGTACAGGCGGTCATATTTACCCGGCAATTGCAATTGCTGATGAGCTGAAGAAGATTAACAGTGAAATAAAGATAAAGTTCATAGGCGCAAAAGGAAGAATTGAAGAAAAGATAGTTCCGGCAAACGGATATGAGCTTGAAACAATTGAGATAACGGGAATAAAAAGAAGCTTAAATTTAAAAAATTTATCAGCAGCATTTAAAATATTTAAAGCACTGAAAGAATCAAAAAAAATAATAAAAGATTTTTCACCTGAACTGGTTTACGGTACTGGCGGATTTGTATCAGGACCGGTACTGAAAGCAGCACAGTCTTTTGGCATAACTAATGTTATCGAAGAAGGAAATTTCTATCCCGGCGTAACAGTAAAGCTGGTTTCACCAAAAGCTGATAAAGTAATATTAAATTTTGAAGGTACAAAGAAATTCCTTAAAAGAAGCGATAATGTGAGCGTTATGTCATACCCTGTTAGGCAGAATCTAATGAGATATGAAAGATCTGAAGCCAGTAAATTTTTCGGTTTGGATGCTGATAAAAAAACATTATTTGTTTTTGGCGGAAGCCAGGGAGCGCATTCAATAAATTCAGCACTGCTTAAATGTTTTAAAAATTTAACGGGAAGCGGAATACAGATAATATGGCAAACCGGTAATGGTGATCATGAAGCTGTTAATTCCGCAGTATCATCAAACAGAAGCGTAAAAGTATTGAAATATATTGATAAGATAGATTTTGCATATTCTGCCAGCGATCTTGTACTTTGCCGCTCAGGCATATCAACAATAATGGAGCTGGCAAGCTTTGGCTCCCCGGCAATTTTTGTTCCGTATCCGCAGGCATCAGAGAACCACCAGGAAAAAAATGCCAGGGCCGTAGCTGATAAAAACGGCGCAGAGATCTTACTGGATAAGGATTTGAACCAAAAGCTGGAAACATCGGTGTTAAGGCTTATTAATGATGATAACAAGCTTTCATATATGAGAAGCAGCATCAGCCTTATGGCTAATACAGAAGCAGCATCAAAAATTGCGGTAATGTTAACTGAATTGGTTAACAAAAGTAAAAATTAATTTGATAATGCAGGAAAAAATACACAGGCACAGAATGGATTTCTATTACCAGTCACTGGTAATATACCTGATATTTTTTGCAGCATACGTTTTGATAAGAGGTACCGTTGGCGAGAGCTTCAGGTCATTATACAACGACCCGATATTCTACATACTGATATTATTCATAATAATTTTCCTTTTTATTGTAGTTATGAATATTATCCGCGCACCAATGATAATATTGAAAGGTGACAGGATAATTTTCAAAAACAGGTTTGGTGAGCGTGAAGTAATGTTAAGCGATATAATAAATGTTAAAATAGGCAGAATAAGGAAACATGATGAAGAAACAACATACCGCATTATTAAGCTGAAATTAAAGAACAGAAGAAAACAGCTTAAAATAAGGGCAAATGATTTTGAGCGCGGCGGTGAGCTTATCAATGAATTTCTTAAATTAAAAAAAGGCGCTTAAGCTCATAAAAGCATAAATGATGGTAAAAGATAAAATATTTTTTATAGGTATCGGCGGAATTGGAATGAGCGGCCTGGCTGAATATTTCCTCAGGAACGGCTATGATGTGGCCGGCTCTGATATGGCGGAAACCCACATTACACAGCGACTGGTTTCTCTCGGCGCAAATATTAGTATCGGGCACTCAGCAAATAACATAACTCCCGATATTGGCAGAGTAGTATATACATCGGCAGTAAAGCCGGATAACCCGGAGATGTTAAGGACAGAAGAGCTTGGGCTTAAAAAAATACGCAGGGCAGAAATGCTTGGCGAAATAGTAAATGATAAATATCTCATTGCAGTATCAGGTACACACGGCAAAACAACAACAACGGCAATGATAGGCAAGCTGCTTGTTGATGCGGGTCTTGACCCTCTGATATTTGTAGGCGGGAATGTGCAGCTGTTTGATGGCGGTGCTTCAAGGTTTGGCAGCGGCAAGTACGCAGTAGTAGAAGCTGATGAGTATGACAGGTCATTTTTAGCATTAAGGCCAAATGTTGCAGTTGTAACCAATATTGATGCTGATCACCTTGATATCTATAAAGATCTTGATGACATTAAGGAAACTTTCCGCCAGTTCTGCGACCGCTCTAAATACGGCGCTTATATGATATACTGCGGTGATGATGAAAATATAAAAAGCTTTATGAATACTATAAACAGGGAAAAGATCTCCTACGGTTATGATGATAAGAATTACCTGAAGATCAGGGATTACAAAGCTGAAAATAACAGACTGAACTTTTCAATACTCAACTCGCATGTATCTTATGATGATGTTGAGCTGAATATGGCAGGTAAACACAATGCGCTGAATTCAACTGCATGCTTTGCAGTATCAAAGGTGCTTGAAATACCATTTGAGAAATATAAAGAAAGCATAAGCTCATTCAGAACAGTCGATAGAAGACTGCAGCTTAAATACGATGCAAACGGAATAAAAGTATATGATGATTATTCCCATCACCCGGTTGAAGTAGTGGCAAGCCTTAAAGGAATTAAAGAAATGAATTCGGGAAGGCTTATTACCGTTTTTCAGCCGCATTTATTCAGCAGGACTAAGGATTTTTATTCTGAGTTCGCAAAAGCGCTGTCACTTTCAGATGAAGTTATTCTGCTTGATATTTACCCGGCACGCGAAAAACCAATTGAGGGTATTACCAGCGAGCTGATACTGAACGAAGCATTGAAGCTGAACAGCAACATGAAGCTTATTCATGATAGAAGTGATGTACTGGCATGGCTTAAAAATGACATTAAACAAAATGATGTAAGAGTTTTCCAGGGCGCAGGCGATGTAACAAACCTGTGCACTGAATTTGTAAGCATAATGGAACACAATAAAAATTAAATATTGATATCAATTTCTGAAATACAGGGCATTTTTAAAGGCAAAATAGCGCTAAATGAGCCGCTTGCACGGTATACAACTTTCCGTATTGGCGGCGAAGCTGACTATTACGTTGAGCCCGGTGATATTGAAGATGTTCTTAATATAGTTAAATACGCAAATGCACATTCAATTCCGTTCTATACAATGGGTAACGGAAGCAACATCCTTATAAGCGATGACGGTATAAAAGGGATTGTGATAAACCTGGAATCAGCTTTTAACTATTTGAAAATTGAAAACGGCTTGGTAATTGCAGGCGCAGGAGTAAAGCTGGCTAAGTTCGTTGATTTCTGCATACAGAATAATCTTTCAGGAGTTGAAATGCTGGCAGGTATACCTGCTACAGTAGGCGGCGCGCTTATTATGAATGCAGGCTGTTACGGCGGTGAGACTGCTGACTTTGTAACAGAGGTAAAATTAATAAAAAACGAAAAGCTGAAAACGTTTGCTAAGGAAGATTGCGGATTCAGTTACAGGAATTCAGACCTGAAAGGCACAGTAGTACTTGAAGCATCCTTTAAGCTGAATGACGGGGATAAAGAAGAGCTTAATCGCAGGAGAAAAGAATTCATTTTACACCGCAACCAGTCTCAGCCGGTAGAAATACCTAACGCAGGCTGCATTTTCAAGAATCCAAAAGATAATAAAGCTGCAAAGCTTATAGATGAATGCGGTTTAAAAGGTACTAAATCCGGCGGAGCGATGGTTTCAACAAAGCATGCTAATTTTATTGTTAATTATGATAATGCCACTGCGCATGATGTCATTGAGCTGGTGAAGATAATTAAGAATACTGTTCACGAAAAAACAGGCATTGATCTTGAAATGGAAGTTAAACTTGTAGGGTTTGAGGAGGTAACAATTTGAAGAACTGGAAAATTACCATTTTATTTACAGTTGTTATCATATTCACATTTTCAAGCATAGTACTTTCGGGTCTGTGGAAAGATAAATCCACAATAAGGAGTGTTAACCTGACGGGCAATATCACGCTTTCAAAAGACGAGATCTTTGATTTTGCGAAAATGAATGATTCCATTATATGCGCAAATGCTTTAACGCTGGATATGATTGAATCTAGGATATCAAAACATCCTAACATAAAAAAAGTAATTGTCACAAAAGACGGCACTGCTATAAAGATAGAAGTAGCTGAGAAGAATCCGTTTGCTGCAGCTACAAACGGCAAAGAGCTTTTCATGGTGGATGACCAGCTGACAATATATAATTTAAAAAAGGAACAGTTCAACATAGATATTCCGGTAATAAGCGGACTTTCACAGGAGCTTGGACCCGGAACTTACGGCAAAGATGACCTGCGAAACCTGAAGATAGCGCAGTATATAATAAGCCAGTCAATTAAAGTAAATAAAAGCCTGTTCAATTACATAAGCGAAATTAATTTTATTGACAGCAATAATATTGTTTTGGTAACAAGTGATGACGCGACACCGGTTTATTTCATTGATTACACTGCCATAACAAGCAAAGATAAACCGAACATGAATACCTATATCAGGGATATCAATAATACATTACTAAGAAGGGCAATTGATAAGAACCTGGTACAGCTTAATGCTTTTTTAAAACAGGTAAGGGTTTACAGAACCTCGAATTCATTTAAGTATATCGATATGAGGTATAACGACCTCGTAATAGTAAAGAATAACAGTTTACCTGTTGAATAGACATAGAAAATAATAAGAGCAAGTAAAATTAACCAATAAAATGGCTAAGAAAATTTCAGAAGATAATATTATAGTAGGGCTGGATGTAGGTACAACAAAGATCTGCACCATAGTAGCACAGGTAAGGGATGACGGCAGGCTTAACATACTGGGTGTGGGTAAAGCGCCATCAACAGGTCTATCACGCGGAATGGTTGTAAACCCGGGCAAAACGCTGGAATCGATCAAATTATCCGTAAAGGAAGCCGAAGAGCGTTCAGGATATGATATTAAATCTGTGACAGTCGGCATAGCAGGTCCGCACATAAGATGTATCCAGTCCGAGGGTATTGTTGCTATTTCTCATCCTGACAGGATAATAACTGAAGATGATATCGAAAGACTGTATGAAAGCGCAAAGAGCTTAAAGCTGAGCAAGGATGAAAAAATTATTGATGTGATTCCCCAGGAATTTATAATTGATTCCAAGGACGGAATATTTGATCTGCCTATCGGAATGTTCGGGTTAAGGATGGAAGCGAAAGTAAATATATTGACCGGCCTGGTTTCACAGATTGATGATCTATCAAACTGTGTGCAGAGCTGCGGCGTGGATATTGATGATATAGTGCTCGAGCCTCTTGCATCTTCATACGCTGTGCTAAACGAATCAGAAAAAAAGGTCGGCGTTGCAATGATTGATATAGGCGGCGGCACGACTGATATAGCAGTATTCAAAAAAGGCGTTATTAAACATACTGCAGGTATCGGTATTGCAGGCAGCCAGGTGACAAATGATATTTCGGAAACACTAGGTATTGATGAGAAGGAAGCTGAACGCATTAAGAAGGAATTCGGCTATGCGATGGTTAGTGAAATAATCAACGATGATATTATTACGATACAGGGAATTAAAGGAAGAAAACCATTAAAGATAGAAAAAAGCATAATTGCAAGAATAATACAGGCTAGAATGGAAGAGCTTTTTGTACTTGCAGGCCAGGAAATTAAACGCTCTGGGATTGAAAGCTACTTACCGGCTGGTATAGTAATTACCGGCGGCGGCTCACTGCTTAGAGGCACAAAAGAGCTTGCTCACCAGGTGCTTGGCACTGAAGTTAATCTTGGCGTTCCGATGGATATCGGCGGGGGACTCATTAAGGAAGTTGAGAGCCCCATTTACGCAACAGGCATTGGTCTTATCCTTCACAGGATGAAATATTTAAGCCACAAAAAAAGCGCAAAGACCTTAAAAGGAAAGAAGCACCCGGGATTAAAGAACATTTTTGAGAGAATTAAACACTGGTTCGACGAATTATAAATGATATTTGTACAATAAAGAATTTGAAAATAAAATTTAATAATAAACTAAACAACTATTCTTTCTAGGGGAAAGAGAAGGAGAAAACTAAAATGGCAATTTCACTTGTTACTGATGCTACATACGGAGCAAAGATCAAGGTTATCGGCGTTGGAGGAGCCGGTGGCAATGCTATCAATAATATGATAGAAAAGGGTCTGGATAGCGTAGACTTTATAGCATTGAACACAGATATTCAGGATCTTGAGCGCTCAAAGGCTGAGATAAAGATCCAGATAGGAAGAAACACTACGCTGGGGCTTGGTGCCGGTATGGATGAGACCAAAGGCGCAAAGGCAGTTGAAGAGAGCCGTGAAGAAATAGAGCAGGTTGTAAGAGGCTGTGATATGGTATTCATAACCGCAGGCATGGGCGGCGGTACAGGTACAGGCGGCGGACCCGCAGTTGCAAGAATAGCTAAAGCAACAGGCGCGCTTGTTGTTGGTATTGTTACCAAACCTTTTGATTTTGAAGGCGATGACAGGCTGAGAATAGCTGAAGAAGGCTTAAAGAGATTCAAACAGGAAGTTGATTCATGCATTGTTATTCCTAATGAAAGGCTGCTCACAGTTTTTGGCGAGGAAGTTACACTTGAAAACAGCTTTAAGAAGGTTGATGATGTACTCTATAATGCTACAAGAGGTATCAGTGATATCATAACCAAAAAAGGTAAAGTAAACGTTGATTTTGCCGATGTAAAAACCATCATGCGTGATATGGGCGATGCCTTAATGGGTATTGGCTATGCAAAAGGAGAAAACAAAGCATTACGCGCTACACAGGAAGCAATTGATAACCCGTTACTTGAAGGTGTATCCATTGCAGGCTCCAAATCCATTCTTCTCAATATCATCGCTGATCCAAACTTCAAGATATCCGATCTTAAGAGCATGACCGAGCTTATTAAACAGGCTGCAGGATGCAATTACGGAAAGCTTATCTGGGGTGTTGTATCTGATGAAAGGCTTGAAGATGAAGTTATTGTTACTATCATAGCTACAGGCTTTACAAACGTTCAGGCTAAGCAGTCAAACTCATATCCTGAAAAAGACGAAGTAAAGCAGAAGAATTTATTGCTTAACACAGATTCATCTCATAATGTAATAAGAATACCAAGCACTCAGCAGGACCTGCAGGGACTTGATATACCTACCATTCAGAGAGAGAACCTGTTAAGTTCTGAAGACCTGAAGAAAATAAGATCACGTAACGAAGAGATGGATATCGAGGATTTTGACTTCAATTCAGATGAATTCAAGATATCAAATGATGAAAAACCGGCTTTCTTAAGAAGGCAGATGGATTAATAAAATTTTGAATAATATAATTTATTATATAAAAAAGTACTGTCCCACTACTGATAAATGTGATGGATCTATAGTGAAGGGGTTGACGTCACGAAGCTGGCCTGCAGGAAGAAAGCATCTTATTTCCGCTCTGCATTCTAATACGGTTGCGGCCTGGCTTCGTTTCCGGTGTATGCCGGGACCTTCATCTTATCTATCATAAGGATTTCTACCTCATCTTTTCCCCAAGAAGCCTCCTCCATTAACCCGAAGGGTCCTGACCAAACAGGACCCTTCATTCTTTTACGGAAGGAGCTTCGAAGTTTCCCACATCAATACTTTTTCATTTACTCCGCCTGCTGCAAGGTATTTGCCGTCAGGCGAAAATTTTACTGTCATAACATCCGCATTAAAGCCGCTTAATGTTGTAATAAGCTTTGTTGTCTTTGCATCCCATATCTTAACTGTTTCATCATCGCTTGCAGTTGCAAGGTATTTACTATCGGGAGAAAATGCTGCTGAATTCACATCATTTGTGTGGCCGTTAAGCGTTAATATTGTACTGCCTGAGCTTATGTTCCACAGCTTTGCGGTTTCATCCTTGCTTGCGCTTGCCAGGTAAGTGCCGTCAGGCGAAAATGTTACAAAGAAAACCCGTTTGCTGTGCCCTTTATATGTTGGAGCGTATTTATTGTATTCAAAGCTGTATATAGGGATGTTTTTACCCATGCTGCCCGCAGCCAGGTACTTGCCGTCACTTGAAAAATCACAGTTGAAGTAATTGAAGCGGTAGGTTTCAAACAGCTCGCTGCCAAAAAGCTCGCCGTCAGAATCCTTTGGATTGGTAAGCCTTAAGGTTTTTGTACGCTCAAATTTACCGGTCTCGTGAATATCAACAAAATAATTTATCCTTATGCCTTTATCTTTTTCCTTTTCAGTAGGCTCACGGGTATAGGCAACTGCAAACTGTTTCCCGTCCGGAGAAAATACCGCGTAATAGCTGTGGTCATCCTTACTGAAATTTTTAATGATTTCTTTTGTATCGGCTTTCATAATGGTCACTTCACCGTTATAGAAAGTATATATAAGCAGGTTCAGCGAAGCAGGGGAGTAGTTTACCGATGTGATGTTATTGCCGGTTTCAAGTGAAAATGACTTTGTTCCTGTTGAAACATCCCAGAAGATAAGATTGCCTTTTTCATCTCCGCTGACTAATGTTTTGGAATCCGGTGAAAATGCCACTGTATTCACATTTCCTTTATTGCCTGTTAATATGACAGGTTCCTGAGAAAAACTTAAAGAAATTGAAAATATATATAATAAAAATGCGAAAATTAGCTTCATTTTA
>JAPUEV010000222.1 GCA_027492415.1 Ignavibacteria bacterium | reverse complement strand
CTTGTAATTACACTGCTCTATCCATATCTTGTGTTATCAGTACATTAATTTTTAAATTATTACCCTTTAGAAATATGCGATTTCTAAATAAAGAAACGATTTATAATTGAAAAAAATACGATTAATATTAATCGAAGATAACAGGCTTCTGCGTGAAGGTATCAGCGCTATGCTGAAAAAGGAGCCGGATATTACAGTTGTAGCCTCATTTGATGACAGCGATTTTGCTTCTGAAAAGTTAAATGACCTGAAGCCGAATATTGTATTAATTGATCTGGGTTTAACCAATAAGGAGAGCCTGGAGCTTGTTAAGCTTATAAGAGATGATCATAAAGAAGTAAAAGTAATTGTTATGGACCTGCTTCCTTTGCAGGAAGATATAATGCGGTTTGTTGAAGCAGGTGTATCAGGATTTATTTTAAAAGAAGCTACCGTTCAGGAATTTTCTGATACAATAAGATCTGTTGCCGAAGGAGGAAAAGTACTGCCTCCGACTATGGCCGGTTCATTGTTTTCACAGATAATGGATTACGGGATAAAGGAACTGGGTGCAAAAAAGGTAATACAATCTGTAAGGATGACAAACCGGGAAAGTGAAATAGTGAAATTAATTGCCGAAGGTATGGCTAATAAAGAAATTGCGTTTAAGCTTAATCTTTCAATTTACACAGTTAAGAGCCATGTTCATAATATTCTGGAGAAAATGGCGCTTAATACAAGAGTTCAGATAGCAATTCACGCAAACTCTGTAGAATAAAAATTCAGACCCGATATCAACCCTGCATTAATTTAAATGTTTGTCCTGTAATTAAGCCCTGCAATAACAAGTTCCCTGTCGGATAGATCTCCAATGATATTTTTTCTTGGCAAGGGTAATTTCCTTACGAGTGTGGGAATTGCAAGTATCTGGTTTTCTTTGGCAAGCTTTGGGTTTTTCAGAATATCTATCACTTCAATTTTGTATTTCCCTTTCATTGATTCTTCACAGATCAATTTAAGGTTATTGAGGGCAGTAATACATCTTAATGTTTTGCCTGCTATAAATAATCTCAGAATCAGCTTATCACTTCTTTTATTATTGGTGTTCATTGTAAGTTGGTTTTATTTTTTCTTTTTTGTTTTTATAGTTTTTAACGGAATGTCACCTTTTCTGCTCTTAGCCATTTCTGCTTTATCTTTACTGAATCTTTCATTTCTTGCCTTTTCAATCCCTATGATCTTTAATGACTCAGATTCTTCGGCTTCAAATTCGGACCTCAGTACTATAATCTGTGCTTCCATTGCTTCACGTTTACGTTCAAGGCTGAACTGTTTGCTGCCAATTTCCTGCTGGCGTAATAATTTTTCTGCGTCATCTTCCAATTCCCGTGAAAGCCTGGCTGAACCTGTTAATACCCCGTCAACTCCTACATAAACATCTACCAGCTCAATTCCATCATTTGTAAGCCTGAACTCCCTGATCTGGTTTGAATGTGCCATTCCCCTTGATTTAAGCACATATAATCCGCGGTTCCGCTCTCCACCGATCTCTATATCACGTAAAAGCAGCCATGTATCAATTAAAGATGAAACATATACATCACTGTTTTCAAGATTATCATTTGCTGTAGTAAGGCTGGTAAAAAATGCTGTTATCCGTTTCATTTTCAAAAAATCAACCAGCCTTAAGAGCATATTTTTGACTTCAGTCTGGTTTTCACCTATCATAAATCCGTTAATGGGATCTAAAATTACAATACCCGGCTTAAATTGATTAATAAGTTTTATACTTGTTGTTAAATGTGTTTCAAGTCCGTATAAGGTGGGTCTGGTTGCATGAAATTGCAGCAATCCTTTTCTTTCCCATGGCTCAAGATCAATACCAATTGATTTCATGTTCCTGGTAAGCTGACCGGGAGATTCTTCAAAAGTGAAGTAAAGAACTTTTTCACCTCTTTTGCATGCGGCTTCTACAAACTGTGCTGCAATGCTTGTTTTTCCTGTTCCTGCCGTACCCGATACCAGCACTGTACTTCCGCGAAAGTATCCTTTACCCGAAAGCATAGTATCAAGCCGGGGTATACCGGTAGAAATCCGCTCCAGCGAGGAATCATAATTTAAACCAAGTGAAGTTACAGGGAGGACTGAGAAACCATCTTCATCGATAAGGAACGGATACTCGTTGGTGCCGTGTGTTGAGCCGCGGTATTTTACAATACGAAGCCTTCTTATAGAGGACTGGTCATTAACCCTGTGATCAAGAAGAATAACACAATCTGAAACATATTCTTCCAGGCCGTTCCGGGTTAGTGTACCATCACCGCGCTCGGCAGTTATGATTGTAGTTACACCCTTTTTTTTAAGCCAGTTAAATAACCTGCGCAGTTCTGAACGCAGTATCTGCGAATTAGGCAGCTCTGAAAACAGTGTTTCAAGTGTATCCAGTACAACTCTTTTAGCTCCAATGCTTTCAATTGCATAGTGTATCCTTACAAATAAGCCTTCCAGGTCATAGTCGCCAATTTGCTCAATTTCTTCACGCTCAACGTGAATATGCTCCAGCCAGATCTTTTTCTGAGCAACAAGCTTTTTCAGGTCAAACCCTAATGATGCAACGTTTGAAGTAAGTTCATTTTCAGTTTCTTCAAAAGATATAAATACTCCGGGTTCATTATATTCAGTTGCTCCTCTGACAAGAAACTCCATTGCGAAAAGTGTTTTTCCGCACCCGGCGCCGCCGCAAACCAGTGTTGGCCTTCCTTTAGGCAAGCCGCCGCCCGTTATTTCATCCAGTCCCTGGATACTTGTTGGTGATTTTGGGAGGGTTTTCCTTTTAAAATTATTTTTAGTTGTTCTCATATATAGGTGTATTTATATTCGTTTTTTTACTTTGTTCAGCTGGGTCATAACAGAACTATAAAGCCTGTCACCTTCTTCTTTAACAGGGCGTGATATGTTTGTTTCACTGACCGATCGTTCCGAGATCAGCTGGCGGATATAGGAAATCCGCTTGTTCATCCACTCCACCGCACTGTTTTTAAGCTCAATTATCCCGGTATCTTTATTAACAGCCGGGTATTTTAAAGTTTTGAATTCCTTATCAAGTGATTCCATGCTTTTACTGTAATCACCTTTTGTATTAAGGGGGGCTGTACTTGCGGTCTGGTAAAGGCTTTCAAACCTTGAAATAGAGCTGCTTAATTCTGATACATATTTCCTGGAATATTCCAGGTCTATCTGAACCTGCGGATCTGCCGGCTCTTTTATTCTTCCCTGGTTTATTGTAGTTTCTGTTTTAACAATAACTGTATCTTTCCTGCTTTTAAGCGAGTCTACCAGCGACTGCAGATCAATGCCGGTTTTAGCCCCGTTCATTTTCTCAAGCATCAGCTGAGAGTCATGAAAATATTCATCATCACTCCTTACCTTCGAAAGATAAGTAACAGATTCCGGATTTTTACCTTCATTGAATAAGGTTAAGCCGTTTATATAATTAATTTTTGACTGGGCATTTAAAAAATCTTTCCTGTCCGGCGATACCTTCTGGAATTCATACAGCGCTTCAGTGAATTTTTTATCTTTAAGGTAATTGTTTCCTTTTTCATAGTCACTTTTTGCTGTATAAATGAACCAAAAAACTATACCTGCGGCCATAAACAACAGCAGGAATGAAATGACCATTATATACGTATTATTCTTATTGGCTTTTCTGCTTTTATCATCTTCAATAAATATCGGGTTGGGGTTTTTCTTTAATTCTTCTGACATTATATATATCCTGAATAAGTTTTTATTTAATAACGCTTGGGTCAGTATGTTTTATCTTTGCCCAGTATTCTTCATAATTAAAGCTTTTAAAAGTAGGGCTATCTGAATTGTGGCATGTAACGCAAAACTCAGCACCGTTATCGTGTATCAATAACCCATTGGCAATCGCCTGCTGTTTATCTTTCATTATTGTAATTCGTTTGTATTCAGAACCGGGTCCATGGCAGGTTTCGCACTGTACACCCTGGGTTTTATCAAATGATTCTTCAAGCTCTTCGGGATCAATATCTTTGCCAAGTACATGGCATTTAAGGCATAAAGGAGTTTCAGCCGCAGCAGTAGTAAACCCTTTATCTTTTGCTATCTTGTCTGCTTCAGGTGTTTGAAGGGTCAAAAATGCCTTAGAGTGTTTTGATTCCTCCCATATTTCCAACTGTTTCCCTTTTGTTTCGCTTTTATGGCATGTTGCAGCGCAGTTTTTAACTCCGATATATTTAAAGTAAGGTGTTGCTTCTTTATCTTTTATCCCGGTGCTTCCGATAAAAAATAATGCAGAAAATAACACCGCAATAGCTGCAGGAATGTAGATAATCTTCTTCATGTTATGTAATTGTTTGTTTAGATTACAAATTTGGTAATTATAATTATTAAACAGAATAGTCCTATAGATTGAAATAAGGATTAGCTCCAGTTTCAACCTTAAGCCTAATGGTTTAATCTCTATTTCTGCAGTAGCTTTGTATATAATTAAATGAGATCAACATGAAAAAATTAACAATATGTTCAGCGTTATTTGTCTTATTGCTTTTACCAGCAATTAATTTGTATTCTTCAGAAGACCCGGTAACACCTCTGAAAGTATTTACTAATTCTGATATCCAGAAGCTTGCTGGTGTATATGTAGAAAACAACCTCGGGCTTAAGAATCCCGCTATAGTTGATGTTGATATGGACGGTGATTTTGATATTCTAATATTTAACGATGGTAATGTTGAGTATTATAAAAACACCGGCACAATGGAGAAGCCTTTTTTTGTACCGGAAAATATGAAGTATGATAAATATAATTCCGCGTCTATTATAGATCTCTCGCTTCCTTACCCTGTGTTTTTTGCTGATAAGAACGGTGACAGCTCACCTGATATGTTTGTGATCAAAGATAAAATTTATGATACACAGCAGCAGAAAACCGAATATAAGGTTTTGTACGCCGAAAATGTACTTGGGCTTGATACAGGCGTTCTTATAACTATAGTTTTGGTATTACTTATTATAGTATTGGTCCTGGCAATTTTATGATAAATTATTTAAAAAGAGAATTGGAGGTATTGTGTCATTAATAACGATAATTATTACTTTGGTTGTTGTTGGCTTTTTGTTGTGGCTTATAAACTACATCCCTATGCAGCCAACAATTAAAAAAATAGTTAATGCAGTTGTTGTAATATTTGCTGTTGTGTGGCTATTCAAGGTCTTCGGGCTTTGGACATATTTATCCAACATAACAGTTTAAAAAAGAATTTTAAGAACTTAACAGAAAGAAACAAATTTGAAACATTTAAGATCAACAATTATATTATTCGCTGTTTTTGCGCTGATGATTGGCACATTATATGCACAGCAGCACGGAACAGGAATTTCAGATCAAAGCGATAATGCTTCTTATTTATCGCAATCAACCCCCGGTCTCATGATACCCGGCCAGAGTTACGGTGTATCTGTAACAATGAAGAATACCGGTAATACTACATGGAAACAGGGCAGCTACAGCCTTAAGCTAATTAATGTAAATGAAGCAACTGTAAAAACATGGTCAGTAAGCAGTATTGATGTTAATTCAACTGTAAGCCCAGGTAATGAAGTTGTTTTTAACTTTACTATCATAGCTCCTGTGGACGGAAGCTACAATATCCAGTGGCAGATGGCTAACGGCAACGCTTTTTTTGGCGAGCCAACTATTAACATACCTATCAGAGTTTCAGGTAATGAAGTAAAGACTGCAGACCCCAATTACATAGAAAATAACGCAATGTTCATTTCACAAAAGGTAACTTCTGAAATGGAAACAGGCTTAACATATGATGTATCTGTAATAATGAAAAATACCGGTGTTACTACCTGGAAGCCCGGAGAGTATAAATTAAAAGTATCCACTACCGGTGCAGATAATACACTTAATGCATGGGCAGTTGCCAATGTTGAGCTTTCAAGCGATGTAACATCAAGATCAGAAGTAACATTCACATTCAAAGTTACAGCGCCAAATAAATCAGGTGTATATAACTTTCAGTGTCAGCTTGTAAAAGACGGTACATTTTTCGGGCAGCCTTCAACAAATGTAGTGATCAATGTAAATTAAATTTTTGCCACCTGAATACCTTAACTTTAAACAACCAGAAGTTACCTCTGAAATGGAGAGGTAACTTTTTTTTGTGTACAATACTTTATGCCGGCAACTCATTCCTTCGGTTTAGTTCTCTTATGGTGCTTTCACGGTATATGTATTGTAGTTTATCGTAAGTACATTGTAAGTATTAAAAAGTCTTATCTAATAAGGCTTAACTAACCCGAATGATATATAATGAAAAAGAAATATTCAGTTTTGGATAATTTACTTAATAAATTAAAATACATATTTACTGTATTGTTGGTTTTCGCAACATTCTTACCGCTAACTGCTGAAGCACAGTGGCAGGGAAATGTTGTAACAAATTCAAAGAGAGATCAGATCAATCCTATGATCACTACTGATGGAAGCGGCGGTACAATTATTACATGGCAGAATTTTTATAATGGCAAGTATGAAATATTTGCACAAAGAATTAACTCTAGCGGAGTTGCCCTCTGGCTTTCAAATGGTATAGGTATTTGTGAAATGGATAGTAATTACAGCCCTGTAATTGTAAGCGATGATTCAGGCGGAGCATTTATTTTATGGCAGTCATACCGCGGAAGCGCTACTGCTGATATTTATGCTCAGCATTTAGATTCAAACGGAAATTATCTTTGGGTAAAAAACGGTATCCCTGTAAGCGCTGTAGTTTTTGAACAGGATACTATTTCTGTTATAAAAGATGGATTAGGCGGAGTTATTCTTACCTGGCAGGACTACCGCAGTAACAATGGTTTTGCTGATATTTACGCGCAAAGAATTAATTCCGAAGGCGATATGCTATGGACGGCAAATGGCGTAAATATTTGCAACCAGGCAGCTTCTCAAAGGGGTCCTAAAATTGTCAGTGATGGCTCAGGTGGAGCATTTGTAACCTGGTTTGATAACCGCGCAGGTGATTATGATATTTATACACAGCGTATTGGCAGCGCGGGCGCAGTACAGTGGACAACTAACGGTGTTGCTACATGTACCATGGCTTCAGATCAGCTGAAACCCGATATCTGCTCCGATGGAGCTGATGGTGTAATAATTACATGGTATGATTTCAGAAGTACTACAGACTATAATATTTATGCCCAGAGACAGGGACCTTCAGGCGCTATTGTTTGGGTTGTTGATGGAGTTGTAATGAATAATAATGTAGCATACGCACAAATTGACCCAATGATAGTAAGCGATGGTTTAGGCGGAGCGATTATATCATGGACAGATTTTAGAACCGGTACAACGGCTGATATTTATGCACAGCGTGTTAATTCAACCGGGGCTGTACAGTGGACAGCAACAGGGGTGATTATTTGTACCTCTGCAAATGACCAGATCAAGTCACAGATTGTAAGCGATGGAAATAATGGAGCTTATATTACATGGGAAGATCATAGAAATATTGGTAATTCTGATATTTATGCACAGCGTATTGCTTCAAATGCTGCAATTAACTGGGCAGCTACAGGTTACCTTATTTGTGAAGCTCCTGATAATCAATCGGTGCCAATGCTGATCAGTAATGGAAATCTTGGTGCGATAGTTGTTTGGCAGGATTTCAGAAATGGAAATAATGCTGATATTTATCAAACGGGCTTTAATATCTCAGGATTTGTTTCCAGTGAAAATGAAGGTAATCTTATCCCTGATACATACTCTCTTTCACAGAATTTTCCAAATCCGTTTAATCCTTCCACCAGAATAAACTTTCAGCTTCCGAATGCAGGGAACGTAAAGATAAGTATTTACGATGCTATCGGACAAAAAGTTGATGTAATTGTAAATGAATCAAAATCAGCTGGTAATTACAGTATACAGTGGAATGCCGGTAACCTGCCAAGTGGAGTTTACATTTATAAGATAGAAGCAGGCAGCTTTACAGATACAAAGAAAATGATACTTGTAAAATAAAAAAGTAAAATCCTTTTTTATAAGGTTTTGAAAAGTTACTCATTTAAAAGGGAGTAACTTTTTTTTATCGTTTTTACTCGGAAATTACATAATTCATCCAATAGGTGTAGTTCCTATTTCATCCTTATGTATAATTGAATTAACGGAAGAGTTAACGTAGATTAGTATTAATAAAATTAGAGTAAACCTGTTTTAGCGATTAATAAATAATGAAAAAATTATATACAAATTATAGACTAAAGTTATTCTCGACTTTGAATCTGATGAGATTTATTTTCGTAGTATCCTTTTCAATTCCTGTTCTGTTATCAGCTCAGTCACCCGGAAATCCGGTGAGTATGGCAGGTAACAACCAAACTAACCCTGCTGTTACAACAGACGGTTCAGGCGGTACAATTATAGCATGGCAGGATAACCGTAATGGTAAATATGAAATTTACGCACAAAGAATGAACGGCGACGGAAATGCTTTGTGGTCAATAAACGGGTTACCAGTTTGCCAGCAGGATAGTAATTTTAAGCCAATGATAGTTAGTGACGGTTCAGGCGGTGCAATTATTGCCTGGCAGTCTTACCGCGGAAGCTCTACAGCTGATATCTACGCCCAGCGTATTAATTCAAGCGGGAATATTATGTGGAGTATTAACGGGCTGCCTGTATGTGTTGTTGTGTTTGAGCAGGATACCATTTCGATGGTTAGTGATGGCTTAGGGGGAGCCATACTTACCTGGCAGGATTACCGCAGCAACAACGGCTTTGCCGATATTTATGCACAGCGTATTAGCCCGGCAGGTACTATGATATGGACAGCTAATGGTGTAAATATTTGCAACCAGGCTGCTTCTCAGCGCGGACCAAAAATAATTGGTGATGGTTTTGGCGGAGCTTTTATAACGTGGTTTGATAATCGTGCCGGCAATTATGATATTTATTCACAACGTGTTGCCGCAGCCGGCGCTGTTGTATGGACAACTAACGGTGTTGCTGCATGTACAATGTCAACTGACCAGCTATCACCTGATATTTGCAGTGACGGTGCAAACGGTGTAATAATTACCTGGACTGATTTCAGAAGCACAACAGATTACAATATTTACGCGCAAAGGGTTGGCCCAAGCGGTGCAATAGTTTGGGTTGTTGATGGTGTTGTTATGAATAATAATGTTGCGTATGACCAAATTGACCCAAAGATAGTAAGTGACGGAATAGGCGGAGCAATTGTTTCATGGACAGACTTTAGAACAGGTACAACCGCAGATATTTATGCACAACGGGTCAATACCACAGGGGCGGTACAATGGACTGCAACCGGTGTTATAATTTGCACTGCAACAGGAGACCAGGTATTTTCTCAGTTAACAAGCGATGGTAACAATGGCGCGTACATTTCGTGGGAAGATCACAGGAATGCCGGTAATTCAGATATTTATGCCCAGCGAATTGCTTCTAACGGTGCACTTAACTGGGCTGCAACAGGTTATGAAATTTGCACCGTTACAAATGATCAGCTTAGGCCGGCTATTTTGAGCAACGGAAACCTGGGGGCTATTGTGGTTTGGCAGGATTTCAGGAACGGAAATAATTTTGATGTGTATGAAGTTGGATTTAATACAACCGGTATAATTGGTATTGAACCGGTAACTAATACATTACCAAATGAGTATTCACTTTCACAAAATTATCCTAATCCCTTTAACCCTGTTACGAACATTAATTACCAGTTAAAATCAGCAGGGTTTGTAAAAATTCAGGTATTTGATATGCTTGGTAAAAGTGCCGGAATTCTTGTAAATGAAACCCAGCAGGCAGGTGACCATACAGTTTCTTGGAATGCAGGGGATAATCCTACTGGAGTATATGTATACAGGATCGAATCAGGATCTTATATTTCAAATAAGAAAATGATATTAATAAAATAACGATGGTATTTTTTAAAAAATATTTATGCTGCAGTTAAACAATAAAATTTTAATAATGGAATGAAACTGAGAACAGCATTTTTTATTACGGTAGGTTTAATCGCGCTGATTTTCTTAAGCTTTACACTGGTGACACTTGCAAGCTAAAAAAAGATAAAATGTGATTATAACGATTTAATTTCAGAATTTTAATTAAAGGATAGAACAATGAAAATTACCGAAGATGTAAACGATAAAAGGAACAGGAATAAAAAATTAAAGGAACAAAAGGATCAGAAGGATATTAAGGACCGGAAAACACAAAGAGACCTGAAAGATATAAAAGATCAGAAGGATGAAAAAGATATAAAGATTGTAAAGGATATAAAAGTAGTAAAGGATATAAAAGATTATAAAGTATCAAAAGATTATGAACAATCAAATGAACGGACAGTTAGAAGTATATCAGGAAGCGGCGCTGAATATGTGAATTTTCAATCCATATTATGGAAGGCTGATACTAAAATTTCTCCTGCTTATGTAGCTGCCGAAGGTTCACAAATGGTACAAACAGTTAACGCCGCTCCTGACATTTATCACAAATAAATAATAATATTAACAAATTTAATAAAATGATCTCAATGAAAAAATTTAACGGAATATTTATCGGTTTTGTTATTGGAAGTGCCGTTGGAAGCTCAATCGCCCTGTTATTTGCACCTAAGAAAGGCAAATATTTAAGGAATGATATCAGCAGAAAAACCGGTGAAATTATAGACCAGGGTAAAAAGCTGACATATAATTCATGGAATGAAGCTAAAGAAGCCGCCGAAAGTACATTTGAAAGTGCTAACGATTTCCTGAATACCGGTGTTGAAAAAATAGTTAAAAAGACAGAAAAAATTAAAGATGCTTTCAAATCCGGGATTGATTCTTATAACGATGAAAGAAGACAGGAAAAATATACTGGCAACCTGTACAGCGATGATTCGGAAAAAACAAAAGCAAGGATCACATAAATTTTTAGAATTTCCTTCAATAATGTTGCAGTAACAGCAGCATTAAGACGTCATCATAACAATTGCAGAGATAAAGTTTTAAAATACGCTTACAGTTCGGTTTATACGATTAATTTATCTCTGCAATTAATTTTTAAGTAAATAAAAAAATAAAAGGAGTATTTCTATGTTGTGGACAATATTTGTAATTCTGCTGGTATTATGGCTCATAGGTTTTGTAAGCTCATACACTATGGGCGGATTCATTCACATTCTTCTGGTAGTTGCAGTTGTTATACTCATATTCAGGTTAGTATCAGGAAGAAAAGTTGTCTGAAAAAAATATAAGCGGTTTAAAAATGAATTATTATGATCGGAATATAAGGTATAATGTCAGCGATAATTAAATATGCCGCTGTAATGATAACCGCAATTTTGGTAATTACTGTATGTGTTTTATTTTTCGGCGGGAATAAAACCAGTAGTAAAATAAGCGCTTCGGCTGAAAAAGCTGTAAAACTTGAAGCAGTAACCGAACAGTATAATATTTTTTTTAATTTCAACGGTGATAAAACCCAGATCATCGATCTTATTCAGGGCGATGCAGTTTTAAAACTGGATTATCCCGGAAGCTCGAAATTTACAGCAAGATTGCTGAATACAGACGGAACACTCTTTAGTATTCTTGCTGACAAGGATGGACCGGTAAGTGAAAAACAAACCGTATTAATTCCGGCCTCAGGGCCATATCTTCTTGATGTAAAAACAATTGGTCCCTGGTCTTTAAACAGGGATTAAAAATAATATGATATTCATATTATTTATATTAAATAACAAAAAATCATAAATGAAAAAATCAGTAAAAAATCTGCAAATATCTTTTACAGCATTATTAACTTTAGTATTCGTATTCATAGCAGGATGCTCTGATACAACAACGGACCCTACTACTACGTATGTAAATAACCCGAATGTAACATCATATGACAGTATTGGGGTAGATGAAGATTCTGCTGCATTTCAGTCATATACCGGGCTTAATTTATTTAACGGTGTAAATACACTCGATTCAGCAAATTCACGTGATTGCAGCTTAAATGACCTTAACAATTTAGGAATGGATTTCTTCCTTCAGAACGGCCAGTTCTTAAGCGATGTACTGCCTGCAGGTTATGAGATCAGGTTCTTCAGGGTTGACCAGAACATGAGTGTACAGGGCTTTGATACTTTATCAAGGATCTATACAACCGGTCATGATTCACTAAGAGCTGTTGATTTTACCGAAGACGGTACCAGCGCATGGGGATATTTTAACGCTCCGCTGAGCTCCACACCAGTTTTCTGCTTTTGGCTTAAAGGCAAAAAAGATGCAGGCTTAACATTCAAAAATGTTTACGGTATACTTCAGCCCCGCGAAGCAACAGACAGGCTGCCGGTTTCAGTTTATGGCTACAGAATGTCATTCAGGGTCAGAATAAACACCAATGGTGATAATGATTTCAGGAAACAGATATTAAGTACCAACTAATAAAGAATTTCAATAACGCAGCTAGTTAATTGTTAAGGGCCGTATATAATGTTTAAGTTAATTGTAAGAACTGCAGAAGACAGCATACTGCTCTTA
>JAPUEV010000221.1 GCA_027492415.1 Ignavibacteria bacterium | reverse complement strand
AACAGGTTAGAAGGTCCGAAAACATCAACTGCACATTTCCACAGATCAGGCGCTTTTGTTACACAGGTAAGGCACATAAAGCCGCCAAAGCTGCCGCCTACGACTGCGATATTATTTTTATCACCATATCCTGAGTTAACCAGGTATTCATGTGCTCCTAACACGTCTTTGAATTCAGCGCCGCCCCAATCCTTATATATCATGTGCTGGAAAGTTTTGCCATAGCCTGTGCTTCCGCGGAAGTTAGGTACAATAACAACGTAACCCCTGTTGGCAAAGATCTGGAAGTATTTATTGAACAGGTTCTTTTCCTGCCACTCGGGTCCGCCATGCGGCCATACAACAGCCGGGTAAGTCCCGTCTTTTTTTTGCGCCTTTAGGGAGGAAGAGGTTCGCGTTAATTTCAAGTCCGTCAAAGCTGTTATATTTTATGCTTTGAGGTATTATCAGGTCGCTTTTGGGAATGCCGCCTATCATTGAAAAGGTTATCTGTGTGAACTTTTCCTTTTTGATATCATAAACATAAATATCGTTTGGGTTTTGCGGTGTGTCAAATATCAGCACAATTTTCTTATCATCTTTTGTGAAAATAAATGATAAACAGTTGCCTTTGGGAAGCTTTAAAGTTTTGGTTTTACCTGAACGGATATTCTTAAGCTTTAGTTTTGTGGTACCGTTCTCGTTTACTGAGTAAAGCAATGACTTTTCATCATGGGAGAAGCTGTAATTTGTGATATCCCAGTTTTCAAGCACTTCCCAATCAAGCTTGCCTGTTTTTACATTGTAAGAAGCCAGTCCAACGAACTCCCTTTCATAATCAGAAAGGAAATAAACCATCGAAGCCTTTTTATTGAAAGTACAGCCTACGTTTTTCATTGAGCCTTTATGCTCTGAAATATTTATTTCTTCTTTTGTAACTGTATTATAAAGAAATACATCCTGGTTGGAGTTGTTATAGAACTTCTGAAATAAAATGAATTTTCCGTCACTGCTCCAATCAGCTGCTACAGAAGGGTAGATATCATCTTTCCGGTATAAACATTCTTCTTCGCCTGTGTTAATATCAACTGTATATGTATCAAAATATCTGCGGTCTCTTTTATTGGAAGAAAATAGTATCTTATCTCCTTTTTTATTGAATGCGCAGAATGATACCTGGGCTCCACTGTGAGATGGTGTTAAATATTTTACTTCGCCGCCTGTTTCTGCAACATAATAAATCTGGTGGTTCTCATCGCCCTGGTTATCTGACTGGAACGCAATACCTTTTTGCTTTGGGTTATAGCTTATTGCAGATACTGCATTATCCTGCAGTGTTATCTGGCTTGTCCAGCCGCCGGTTATTGGTATTGTCCATATATTAGGCATACCGTTAGTGTTTGTAATATAAGCAACCGTTTTGCTCTCAGGTGAAAGTGCAAGACCCATTATCTGCCTGATGGCAAAATACTGGGCTACCCTGTATATTTTTGATGTATCATTTTTTGAGGAAGACTTTTTGAGATTTTCTGTGGAGGTCATTAAAATTAGAAATAAAATTATACAATAATCTACAAAGATAGTATTTTAAGCCAATATATTTAATCCATAAAAATGTGAATTTTTAATATCTATTTTCGTTTTTATTAAAGAAATATATAGTTAAATTACTCAAAATATGAACATCAATACAGAATTAAAAAGCCTTGAATCATTTCATTTAGCTGTTGATGAAACAGGCGCAAAAGAGAGAGCCTCCTCTATTGCAGGAAGAAGTATCAAGAAGGAAAGCAAAGTCCTTGCAATTAAAATGGCAGCATCAATGATCGACTTAACAACCCTTGAAGGAAAAGACTCCGATGGAAAAGTTTACGCAATGTGCCAAAAGGCAATGAGACCTCTGGAAGGGGACAGTGATTTCCCGCATGTTGCGGCAGTTTGCGTTTATCCTAACCTGATAAAGACTGCAAAGGCAGCACTAGCCGGCAGCGGCGTGAACGTTGCATCAGTTGCTACATCATTCCCAAGCGGGCAGTCACCAATGAAATTAAAGATAGAAGAAGTTAAAAAAGTAGTACAGATGGGTGCTGATGAAGTTGATATGGTAATATCACGTGGAGAGTTCCTTGAAGGGAATTACCAGTATACTTTTGATGAAGTAAAAGCAATAAAAGAAGCATGCGGTGAAGCTCATTTGAAGGTGATATTAGAAACCGGGGAGCTTGAAACATTTGATAACGTAAGAAAAGCAAGTATTATAAGCATGCTTGCCGGCGCTGATTTCATAAAAACATCAACCGGTAAAGTGCAGCCGGCAGCAACTCTGCCTGTTACACTTGTAATGCTTGAAGCTATCCGTGATTTTTATAATGAGACCGGTAAGATAATCGGAATGAAGCCGGCTGGGGGTATAAGGACAACAAAAGATGCCATTTCTTACTTATGCCTGGTGAAAGAAACACTCGGTGATATGTGGCTGACACCGCAACTTTTCAGGCTGGGTGCATCTACTTTGCTGAATGACCTCCTTATGCAGTATAAGAAAGAAATGACCGGTGCCTATCAATCAGCAGATTACTTTTCTAATGATTAAGTATTTATTAATGATGTTAGTATGCCTCAGCGCATACTCACAGGAATATACAAAAGAGCCTGTTGGTAATATTAACATCACCGTGATAGAGTATTACGGCTATAAGATAAACATTACCAGCAATAAAGATGAGTTCTTCACCGGGAGAATGGAAGCTGTGAAAAACGGCAAGGTACAGTTTTTTACAGACAGCAGCTTTTCTGACTACCAGTGGCATTATATCGGTGATCTTGACGGTAACGGCAGCAATGAACTGCTGATTTCAGTCAGTGAAGGTGCCTCGCCGTATATTTATAATGATCTTTATATCTTTGATATTAAAAAAGGAATTAAGCCTGTTTACTTAATTACCAATGCTGATATTGATACTACAGTTAAAGATGAGCCAAAGTTAAATGTGTATACAAGAATGTCGCCTTCGGTTTTAGGGCTGGGATATAACTGGCTTATGGAATATAAATATGGAAAGCTCAGCTACTTTAAAGCTGATGAGAAGCCATGGAAAAATTCCGTAAAGCCTGGTGAGTTAAGCATACTTGATAACCTGAATCAGTATGAGGATTTTTCAGAAAAATGCAGCGACGGAAATTACAAATTATTTTTTGAATCATTGCTTATTCAGTCACTGATTTACGGCGATGATTCAAAGGCGCTTAAGTTCATAGATAAGTATTACAGGTGTCCCGATAAAAAAACTGCCGTTAATGAGATAATTGATATTTCAGCTGAAACATATGAATACATCATAAAAGAAAAAAATTACAGGTACGAATAATTCAACACATACATATAAAATAAATATTTTTTAAAACTAAATAATATACAATGCCAGAAATATCAGAATACAAAGGTAACAAGCTTATCTGCCTGAACCCGGGCTCAAAATTTACATTTTCATTCGGGTTAAGCAAAGCCAAGATGATAATTGAAAATCTTGATGCTATAAAGAAATTCATTGAAACCAACGGCGAGAGCTGCGGCGATGATGCACCTGCAGGCGGCGAAGGCTCATCAGCAGAACCGTTTTAACTTTACTGTTCAACTTAATTAAGGTAAAATGACATTCAGGGAAAAAAGCATTCCTGTACAAAAACATAGCAGGGCTAATGGCTCATCAGGGAGCATTTCGGGTAATTCCAAAAAGATAATTTGGGAGTATGCTAGAACTACCGAGGCTAAAGACCATATTAATATTAAAGAAAGATATGATCTCTTTATAAACGGAAAGTGGCAGAAAACAAAGAAATATTTCGGGACAATAAACCCGGCAACTGAAGAAATGATCTCTGAAGTTGCAAGCGCTTCTACAGAGGATGTAAACAGGGCAGTAACTGCTGCAGAAAAAGCTTATAAAAATGTATGGAGCAAAACTCCCGCAAAGGAAAGAGCCAAATACATTTTCAGGATCGCAAGGATAATGCAGGAAAAAGCAAGAGAGTTTGCCGTGATCGAAACAATGGATGGCGGCAAGCCTATTAAGGAATCAAAATCCGTTGATATTCCTTTAGCGCTCGCTCATTTCTTCTATTATGCCGGATGGGCTGATAAGCTTAAGTATGCTTTCCCTAACCAGTCATTTTCACCAATTGGTGTTGTTGGGCAGATAATACCGTGGAACTTCCCGCTGCTTATGGCTGCATGGAAGATAGCACCGGCTTTGGCTTGCGGCAATACTGTTGTCATTAAATCAGCTGAAACAACTCCGTTAACATTATTTAAGCTGGCTGAAGTTATTGAAGAAGCCGGCTTGCCTGATGGTGTTGTTAATATAATCAGCGGTGCTGGTGATACAGGTGCAGCAATTGTTAATCACCCGAAGGTTAATAAAATAGCATTTACAGGTTCAACCGATGTGGGTAAGCTTATAATGCGTTCAGTTGCAGGTACAGATAAAAAGGTCACTTTAGAACTTGGCGGCAAGGCAGCCAATATTATTTTTGAAGATGCGCCAATTGACCAGGCAGTTGAAGGTATTGTGAACGGAATTTATTTTAACCAGGGGCATGTGTGCTGCGCAGGCTCCAGGCTGTTTGTGCAGGAAAGCGTAAAAAATCTTGTAGTTAAGAAACTTAAACACCGGCTTAAGAGTTTAAGAGTTGGTGACCCTCTTGATAAAAATACTGATGTTGGGGCCATCAATTCAAAAATACAGCTTAAAAAGATCACAGAGCTTGTTGCCTCAGGCATAGATGAAGGCTGTACAATTTATCAGCCGGAGTGCAGTCTTCCTGAAAAAGGTTATTTCTTTAAACCTACATTTTTTACAAATGTTGCCCAGTCCAGCAGGATAGCACAGGAAGAGATCTTTGGACCTGTTCTTTCTGTTTTAACCTTCAGAACACCGAAGGAAGCGATAGAAAAAGCTAATAATACTCAATACGGACTTTCAGCGGGTATATGGACAGATAAAGGCTCAAAAATATTTAAAATGGTGAGTGCTTTAAAAGCAGGGGTGATATGGTCCAACACATATAACAAATTTAACCCCGCCTCCCCGTTTGGAGGTTATAAGGAAAGCGGATTTGGAAGAGAGGGCGGTTTACAGGGATTGAAGGAATATTTAAAATTTTAAAAATAAACATCAGGGAATGAGAATTAAACTTCTTCTATCAGCTATAATTTTCTTATTTGTTTCAAATCTTTCTTACTCTTACGATTCAACCCGTGTTTCATTTTCAGAGGCAATGGATGCCCTTGATGCCGAAGAGTATGAAAAAGCAGTTGAACTTTTTACAAGCTATATAAGGATCGCTACCGGCCACGATGAAGGCTATTACCAGAGAGGCAATGCTTATTATGAATTGAAACAGTATGATAAAGCCTTAACGGATTATTCAACTGCTTATAATATGGGATACCAGAAGAACGAAGTTATGTTTTTCAGGATGGGTACCATATTAAAGGAAAACAAGAATTATCTGACCGCCCTTGATTACTTTAATAAAGCAGTAAGTATTGATAAAAAGTATATTGAGGCTTACCTCGAGCTTGGAAATCTTTACCTTTTAAATGAAGATTATAAGAACGCCAAGGAAAATTACGAAAAAGCTTTGACAATTGACCCCAATTATCCTGAAGTTAATTTTGCGCTGGGCGAAATTGAGATGCGTTCAGGTAATTACGGGGATGCTGCGGTATTTTATGAAAAAGCAATTAAGCTTGATACTACATCAAACCTGAAATATTACTACCAGCTAGGTATGGCTTATAACAGCCTTAAAGATTCAGTAAATACCATAAAGAATCTCAACAAAGCACTGCAGATAAATCCGGGCTACGGGCTGGCGAATTACGGGCTTGCAATGGTTTATAACGAAAACGGAAATTATACCAAAGCAATTGAACAGCTAACAAAGGCAATAGACTCCAAGGGCTCAGGCTTAATGCCTAACCTGCTTTATACAGAGCGCGGTATTACTTACCTTAAACTGAATGATGTTGATAATGCATACAAAGATTTTGATTTTGCTATAAAGATCAATCCTAACGATACAGATTCATACCTTGAGCGAGGCAAAATTCTCTATCATATGGGCAAGGATTCACTGGCATTCAGTGATTTTGCGAAAGTAATTTCCATTGACGAGCAGAAAGGGGAAGCATATGCTTACCGGGGAATTATTTATATGCAGAGACAGCAGCCGGAATTTGCTGAGCCTGATCTTAAAAAAGCTATCCTTTTTAACCCCGAAGATACAGTTGCTTTATTCAATTTAGGAAATGTTTATTACTCAATGGATGATTTCCAGAATGCTCTGAATTATTACATCAAAGCCTTAAAGGTAAATCCAAAATACAGCGAGGTATTTGAGAACAGGGGAATATGTTATTATAACCTGGGATTCTACAAGCTTGCAGCCGCTGATTTTGAAGCAGCCATGAGATACAATCCAAAGCTTACTGAAAAGCTTCAGCCCCTTTACCAGGATGCAAAGCTGAGGTAATCATGTAATTTTACCGTAAAACGAGTATTTTTGACTAAAAACCGGAATTTTATTAATTTAAAATTCTGGTTTTTCATTATTTACGTTTATGTTTTTGTTGTTTAACTTGTAAGATCAGTATTGTAAAATTAAATATTTATATGATGTATTATTATCTCGTTTTATAAATATTTTACTGCTAAATTTTATCTCAAACAATTAATAATTGAAACGACTTCTCGAAAAGAAATATGTGAACACAGGGTTTATTATAGCCCTCATTATCCTTATTTCAGTCAATATTGTTATATACATTAACATCCGGTTTCATTTTGAAGATGAAGAAGTTATTACTAAATCCCTTACAATTATACAGACCTCCGAAGCATTATATTCAAACTTAATTGAAGCTGAAACCAACAGGCGGGGCTATTTAATAACCAGTAATGAAGAATTCTTAAATGCTTATTACCCTTCGGTTACTTCAATAGATTCTGTGTTTAACCAGCTTATAATTATTGTTAGTGACCCCTCTGAAAAGCTAATTATCGATTCACTGCAGGAACTGATATTCAACAGGAAAGACCTGCTGGAGGAATCACTGGAGTTCCAGGAAAAACGAAGCAGGGATTACAAATCACAGATAGAATTTACACAGAAAGGTAAAGTAACTGTTGATAAGATAAAAGCCGGGGTTGAAAGCATTCAGAACCATGAAAAAGAGATACTGAATAAAAGACTGCTCGAGGCATCTAGCAGCTCAAGCTATACGCTTACAAACCTTGTTATCGGTAACTTTTTCGCCTTCACTCTTCTGATCTTTGCAGTAATACTTCTTAACAGGAATATTAATAAAAGAAAAGAAGTTGAGAGGTCACTTGAAGAAAACAGGAACTGGCTTGCAACAACCCTGGAAAGCATCGGCGATGCTGTTATTGTTACAAGCAAGATAGGTGAAATAATATTCATGAATAAAGTTGCCGAGCAGCTTACCGGCTGGAAAAGCTCTGAAGCCAACGGCCTGCTGATTGACCATGTATTTAATATCATAAATGAAGAAAGCCGGGAGAAGGCAAATGACCCTATACAGAATGTAGTTGGCAGCAGAAAAGTTGTGGGTCTTGATGATAACACGATCCTTATAACTAAAAATAATGAAGAGATACCCATTGATGACAGTGCCGCCCCGATAATTGATGATAAAGGTAACCTGATAGGAGTTGTAATGGTTTTCAGGAATATTTCCGAAAGAAGGAAGTCTGAAAAAGAGATCCTGAACAATCAAAAATTCATTAAGCGTATTGCCGATTCACTGCCCAGCATTTTATATATTTACGATCTTAAAGGACCCAGGATATCATATTCAAATTATAAAATTGCCGAAATACTTGGATATAGGTCAGATGAGGTTATAAACATGGGGCAGTCCTTCTTTGAAAAATACATACACCCTGAAGATTTTACCAAGCTGCGCTCAAACTTTGCAAACTATTATAATGCAAAAGATAACGAAATATTAACCTATGAGTACAGGATCTTAAATTCAGATGGCAAGTACAGGTGGTTCAGAAGCCATGAAGTTGTATTTTCAAGGAATGAAGAAGGAGCCGTTACCGAGATACTTGGCTCTGCATTTGATATCACAACCCGCAAAATGCTTGAACACGAGCTGCAGAAATACAGCGGACATCTGGAAGAGCTTGTAGATAACAGGACTAATGAGCTTAAAGCTGCCAACAGGAAGCTTAAGGATGAGATAGTAGAGCGCGCAAGGGCTGAAAGGAACATCATAGATGCTGAAGAAAAATTCAGAAGCCTGGTTGAAAATGCCCTTGTCGGTATATACATCCTGCAGGATGATACTTATGTTTATGTAAATCCAAAGTACGAGGAAATATTCGGGTATGGTAAAAAAGAAATGACAGGTCTTAACGCATGGGAAGTTGTTTTAAAGGAACACCGTCCGTTTGTAATGGAAAATATCAGGAAAAGGATCGAAAATGAAGTGAAATCTATACAGTATACTTTTAAAGCTGTAAGAAAAGACGGTTCTGTAATAGATGTCGAAGTTAAAGGCTCATCCATGATGTTCAATGGAAAAATTTCTATCATAGGTACGCTTCAGGATATTACTGAGCGCTTAAAGGCTGAGCAGGAGCTAAGGAATTCCCGGCAGAAAATGCTGCTGCATGTTGAAAGAACGCCGCTTGCAGTAATTGAATGGGATATGAATTTCAGTATAAATGAATGGAATGAGTCTGCTGAGAGAATTTTCGGGTGGAAACGGGAAGAAGTAATTGGTAAAAAAGCATCTGTAATTATCCCCGATGAAGCTAAACATATTGTAGATAAGGTCTGGGTGGATCTTGTGAGGAAATCAGGCGGTGAAAGAAGCACGAATGAAAATATTACAAAAGACGGAAGGAAAATTCTATGTGAGTGGTATAACACTCCGCTTATAGATGATAATGACGTAGTAATTGGTGTTGCATCACTGGTTGAAGAAATAACCGAAAGGGTTAAAGCCGAAGAGCTGCTAAAACAGCAGAGGGAGTACCTGAGAACTGTTATTGATACCGATCCCAATTTTGTATTTGCAAAAGACTGGGATGGCAGGTTTACACTTGTGAATAAAGCTGTTGCTGAAAATTACGGCACAAGCTCTGAAAGCCTTATAGGAAAAACTGATGCCGATTTCAATACAAACATAGATGAGGTTGAACATTTTTTAAACTATGACAGGGAAGTGATACGGACCGGTGAGCCTAAATTTATATCAGAAGAAAAAGTCACTAACTCAATATCAGGCGAAACAAAATGGTACCAGACCATTAAGGTACCATTAAAAGGAAGTAACGGCGAAATGCAGGTACTGGGCGTTGCCGCAGATATTACCGCCAGAAAAGCTGCAGAAGAGATCACACAAAGATCATTAAAGGAAAAAGAGCTGTTATTAAAGGAAATTCATCACAGGGTAAAGAATAACCTGCAGATAATTGTAAGCCTGTTAAAGCTGCAGTCTAAATTTGTATTTGATCCGCGTGACCTTGATATTTTTAACAAGAGCAGGTCAAGGGTTGAAACCATGTCACTGATTCACGAAAAGCTATACAAATCTATTGATATTTCACAGATCGATATCGGTAATTATCTTAAAGATCTTGTAAGCCATTTATTGAAAGCCTATAATGTAAATTCTGCTAAAATTGAGTTCAGCATTAACGCAGAGAATATTTTAATGACAATTGATACAGCAATACCCTGCGGACTCATAGTTAACGAGCTCATCAACAATATCCTTAAGCACGCATTCCCGGATGGTTACATTGGAAAAATTGAATTAAATTTGCGCAGAAGCGGTGAAAATGTTGTTCTTGAAGTAATTGATAACGGCATCGGCATTCCTGAATCATTTGACCTGGATAACAGTGACTCCCTTGGAATGCAGCTGATTGATACACTGGTTAAACAGCTTGATGGTATTGTTGAGGTAAACCGTACCAACGGTACAAGATTTGTAATTGAGTTCAAAGAGTTAAAATATAAAGAAAGGATCTGATAATTAATGAGGACTAAACTCCTTATCATTTTATTCACATTTTTCATATTTTCAGCCGTATCATATTCTCAAAGCTCATACCTGCAGCTCTCGCTGTTTGATGACGGGAATTTTTCAGTAACACTTGATAACACTTCTTTATCTCAGGGTAATTACGCTGAGTTCGATAATCTTCCGGCAGGGGAGCATTCATTAAAAGTAGTGCGTATTGGTGATGACCCGAATGCAGAAGGCAGTGTAATTTTTGATAATAAGATTAAAATACCCTCAGGATCTGATCTTTATGCTGTAATTGATGAATATAACGCGTTCACAATTTACAAAAAGAAAAAGTACGGGTATAACAGGCTTATACCACTTGGTGACTTTGTGCAGAAATGCGGAGATAAAAATTCCGGTAACAATAACAGCGATAAAGATCAGTACAGCACCAATGATGAGTGCCGCTATAAAGTGATTAAAAAGGATGACTTCAAGGATCTAAAAGGCAGTATCAACAACCGCAATTTTGAATCATCCAACTCTGCTGTTGTAAAAACTGCGCTTGATAATAATTTTATTACTGTTGACCAGTTAATTGAGCTTCTCAGGTATTTTACATTCGAAGATTCAAAGCTTGAAATAGCCAAATATTCTTACAAAAAGATCTGTGACCAGAAGAATTTTTTCAAAGTATATGATTCCTTTGATTTTGAAACCAGTGTTACAGAATTAAAGAATTACATTTCTGGAAAATAATTATTAAATTAGCGCTATGGAAAATGAAAATATCGTAAGCTACCCCTCAACAGGGGCAAGCGCTGGTTTTGCAATTGGCTTTTTGGTATTCTACATAGTTGTTGTATTTTCTGTGTTGGGATTATTTTTCAAACTGCCGTTTTAATTATTTGCTTTAATTTCAGATAAAACGGGTTTAGTTAGTTTATAACTAAACCTTTATTTTTATATAATTATACAAGTTTAAATGAACTGGATAGACATTGATTCTGAAGAGGTTTTAGGCGAAGCACAAACGCTCTCCAAAGAGCAAAAAGTAATGATAATGCTTTATTCCTCAGATAATACAATTAATTACGTGGTGAAGACACTGCTTGAGCGCGAATGGGTTGAAGGCGAAATGAGAATGAAAACTTACATTCTTGATATCCAGGTGAACAGAGAGCTTGCTGATAAGGTTGCCAAAGAATACGGAGTCTCTGCAGGATCACCACTGGCAATAATCATAAAAGATTCAAAACCTGTATTTACCGCATTGAACGGTAAAGTTATATTTTCTGAATTAAGGAAATTTGCAAATTAGAATTTATGTTGATCAGAAAACTGATCTAAATAAAGAATAAATAAAATATTTTTTATGGCTAACAGACTTGAAGTGCCCAAAATGTACAAGCTTTATATTGGCGGTAAGTTTACAAGAACTGAGTCAGAACGCTACCTCCCGGTTATAAATCCCAAAACAAAATTAAAGATCTGCAACATATCCCGCGGTTCACGCAAAGATATAAGGAATGCTGTTGTTGCAGCGCGTTCCGCATACAACAACTGGTCAGCTAAAACAGGGTATGAACGCGGACAGATTTTATACAGGCTTGCTGAAATGCTGGAAGGAAGAAAAGACCAGCTGGCACTGGAGCTTGTTAACGGTTCAGGCTATACTAAACAGCAGGCTATAAAAGAAGTTAATAAAGCAGTTGACAGGATAATATGGTATGCCGGTCTTGCTGATAAATACGGTCAGTTAATTGGCACAGTTAATTCAGTGCAAAGCGGTTACTTCAATTTTTCAATTGCTGAGCCAACCGGCGTTGTGGGTATATTGCTCCCTGAAGAATTACCATTTCTTGCATTAATAAGCAGGCTTTGCGCAGTTATCACCAGCGGGAATTCATGCATAATTATAGCCTCCGAAAGATCACCTTTGCCTGCATTAACTTTTTCTGAAATTGCTGCAACAAGCGATGTACCGGCAGGGGTCATCAACATCATTACAGGTTTAAAAAAAGAGCTTATCCCATATCTCGCTTCACATATGGATGTGAATGCTTTCGACTATGCTGACAGCGATCCTGCTTTCAAAAAGGATATCCAGGCAGCATGCGCCAATAACGTAAAGCGTTTTATTTATTCCGCTTACAAAAATCCGGCTGATTATTACAGCGATGATCTGAACGAGAACATTATGCAGTTACAGAACTTTACAGAACTAAAAACTGTTTGGCATACTATGGGAATGTAATGGCTTTTTAAACTTAATCCCGGGGATTAAACAGTATGTTAAAAAATATTTTCAAGCTAATAGCATGTATTGCAATTTGCCAGCTGGCTGGAGTAATAGGCTCTATCTTTACATTTGATTCAATAAACACATGGTATTTTGATCTCAGCAAACCTTCACTCAGACCACCAAACTGGCTGTTCGGTCCGGTATGGATATCATTATATACCTTAATGGGTATATCCCTATTCCTTGTCTGGAAAAAAGGACTTAATATTCAGCGTAATAAGAATGCATTTATACTTTTTATTATACAGCTTGTATTTAATGCACTATGGTCAATTGTGTTTTTTGGTATGCATCAGCTCCTACTTTCAGTAGTGGTAATT
>JAPUEV010000220.1 GCA_027492415.1 Ignavibacteria bacterium | reverse complement strand
ATCGCAAGTGCTGCAAGGATGAAGGTTAATTTCATATTATTATTTCATGAAAAATTATTTATTAATATCCCGCAGTAAAACCACAGGCTTTAATTTAAACGAATGAAATAAAATGAAGCTAAATTCTGAGAATAGAAGTGGTAAGGAGTATATACGATGTTTTGAATTTATGAATTACAGGCACATATCCCTGTGATTCATTTATGGTTGATATTGAAATTAAATTAAATGAAAATACTTTTGATATCTCTGTTTTCTTTACAAGCACCGGCAAAGATACATCCTGCTCCATGCTTTTTTCTATGTGTACCTGGCAGCAGGATTTACTGTCATCCTTCAGTATCACTTTCCCGCCGTTATCATCATCGGCGCACGGATTATCTTTGCAGCAATCCATTTCGCATGTAATATAACCGGAATTTATTATTATACAATCAGCATGGGATAGTGCAAATGCGAAGTTACCCCCCGAAAGCAGAATAAATGCTGTAAAAATGCTGATGATATTTTTAATATTCTTTTTCAATCTATACAAATTTAATACATCATGTCATTAAATGGAATGACATTTATCATAATTTTGCAAACTATTTTCAGATTAAATCCATAAAAAACAAGAATGCAATTTTCTATACACTTGATTAATTCTGCTTCAGGGTATATATTTGCTGATGTCAAAAAATCTGTCAGGAATAATCACCAAAATAATGATCGTTTATGTGCTGTTTCTGGCATTTAAACCCTGCGTTGATGATCATAGTGTGGATTTTTGCCAGACTGAAGGTATTGTTCACATGGAAGACCGGCATTCTGATGGCGAAGAGGACTCCTGCACGCCATTCTGCAACTGCCTGTGCTGCAATACACTGGTTTCAATTTCAAAAGCTCAAACCTTAAATTACATTCATTCAGCATTCCACCCCGGAAATACTCACACACAATTATTTCCCGTTTCATATACGCCAACATCCCCGCCTCCAAAAGCATAATCTAATTTAATATTATTCTGATCTTTACCAAATGAACCGCATTATATGCGGTGCCATACTTTAATTTATTTAAATTAGTTTATGATAGATAAAATTATTGCTTTTTCTATAAAGCAAAAAATGGTTGTTGGGTTTTGTGTTTTCATTTTAATACTAGCAGGTATTTATTCAGCTTTAAAGCTGCCTATTGATGCTGTTCCCGATATCACAAATAACCAGATTCAGGTAATTACTTCAAGTCCAACCCTATCAGCATCCGAAGTTGAAAGATTCATTACATACCCTGTTGAAATATCAATGAAAAGTATACCCGATGTGCTTGAGCTCAGGTCAATATCCAAGTTCGGTATATCTGTTGTAACAATTGTATTTGAAGATAATGTTGATATTTACTTTGCAAGGAACCTTGTGTTCCAGAAGCTTAAGGAAGCAGAGGAAAATATTCCCAATGGACTCGGCAGCCCGGAAATGGCGCCTGTAAGTACGGGTCTTGGTGAGATATATCAGTATGTAGTAAGACCGGAAGATCCAAAGGATACAACATTCAGCTATGCAGAGTTAAGGGAAATACAGGACTGGATAGTTAAACGCCAGCTGCTCGGAACTGATGGCGTAGCGGAAATTAACAGCTTCGGTGGATTTGAAAAGCAGTACCACATTCATGTAAACCCAGATGCCCTTATCAATTATAATATCACTTTAAGCGAAGTGTTTGATGCAGTTACAAAAAATAACAGCAATGTTGGCGGAGGCTACATTGAAAAACTATCAGACCAGTACTCTATTAGGGGTATCGGACTCATTGAAACAATGGATGATATCCGAAACATTGTTGTGAAGACAGAACACGGCACTCCGGTTTATTTAAAACAATTGGCTGAAGTGAATTACGGCGAAGGCTTGAGGGTGGGAGCAGTTACACAGGATGGCAACGGTGAAGTTGTGACCGGGATAGTAATGATGTTAAAAGGCGCAAATTCACGTGAAGTTGCCGCAAGGGTTCATGAAAAGATCCAGGAAATTAAGCCATCGCTTCCTAAAGGGATAACCATCGATGAATTCTATAACCGTGAGCATCTTGTAGATAAAACAATCGGCACAGTTGAAAAAAATCTGATTGAAGGCGGATTAATTGTCATATTAGTACTTCTGCTTATGCTTGGTAACATTCGTGCGGGGCTGATAGTAGCATCTGTTATTCCGCTTGCTATGCTTTTTGCGCTGATAATGATGAATATATTTAATGTATCCGGCAACTTAATGTCCCTGGGTGCTATTGATTTTGGCTTAATAGTAGATGGAGCTGTTATAATTGTTGAATCCGTCATCGTAGCCGTAGGATTAAAGATTCATGTGAATAAAGAACCTCTTACTAAAGAAGTTATGGATGAAACTATATTTTCCTCTTCATCCGGCATTATAAAATCTGCAATATTCGGTGTCCTCATAATTTTGATAGTATACCTCCCTATCTTTGCTTTAGGCGGCATTGAAGGCAAAATGTTCAAGCCAATGGCTTTCACAGTTGGCTTTGCATTGGTAGGGGCATTGTTACTCTCACTTACGTATGTACCTATGATGTGTTCACTCATTTTAAAGAAAAATTCTGCTGAAAAAGAAACCATTGCAGATAAAATTATAAACAGCATAAAAAAACTTTATATCCCGGTGCTTGAATTTTCCTTAAAAAATAAGCTGGTGGTTATCGGCACAGCTCTGCTATTGCTTGGTGCAAGCCTGTTTGTTTTCACAAGGCTTGGCTCGGAGTTTATCCCTAAGCTTGATGAAGGCGACCTCGCTTACCAGATCGTCAGGCTGCCGGGTATCTCGCTTACTGAATCGGTTAACATAGGCACAAAATGCGAGCAGATATTGAAAGCTAAATTTCCTGAAATTAAGACCGTGGTAACTAAAACCGGCGCACCTGAGCTTGCCACTGACCCAATGGGTCCGGAATTCAGCGATGTTATAGTCATCCTAAAGCCCATTGAAGAATGGACAAGTGCCAAAACAAAGGAAGAGCTAATAGAAAAGATGCAGAAGGAGCTTTCTGTTGTGCCCGGCATTGGACTTACATTTACCCAGCCTATTGAATTAAGGTTCAATGAGCTTCTTTCGGGTGCCCGTGGTGATATTGCCGTAAAAATATTTGGTGATGATCTTGGCATACTTTCTGAAAAAGGTAATGAAATTTCCAAAGTAATGACAACAATTTCCGGTGCCGAAGACATATCTGTTCAGCAGCTCGAAGGCCTGCCCCAGCTTCAGATAAAGATAAACCGGGATAAGATCGCATTGTACGGTATAAATGTTGATGATGTAAATGATGTGATAGCCACAGCCCTTGCCGGAAAAACAGCGGGAGTTGTATTTGAAGGTGACAGAAAGTTCGATATTGTTTTAAGGTATCACAATGAATATAAAAGTGATCTTAATTCAGTTGGCAATATACTTATTGCGGCACCTTCGGGCATAAAGATCCCGCTATCGCAGCTTGCTGATATTGATATTAAAGAAGGTCCCGCCGAAATAACAAGGGATAACAGCAAAAGAAGGATCGTAATTCAAAGCAATGTCCGCGGCCGTGATATCAGTAGTTATGTTGAAGAGCTGAAAAGAAAAGTGTCTTCCGGAGTTCAGCTTCCGCCGGGATATGTTATCGAGTACGGTGGTCAGTTCCGTAATCTTGAAAGCGCCTCAGGCAGGCTGCTTATAGCAGTACCGGTTGCGCTGCTTTTTATTTTTGCGCTTCTGTTTGTAGCATTTAATTCCGTCAAACAGGGTCTGCTTGTATTCTCAGGTATTCCTTTTGCTGTTGTTGGGGGTATATTTTCCCTGCTTATCCGGGGAATGCCTTTCAGTATCTCCGCAGGCGTTGGCTTCATTGCTTTATTCGGTGTGGCAGTGCTAAACGGCATAGTTATGATTGCTTATTTTAACAGGCTTGAAGAAGAAGGTATAGCAAACATCCATAACAGGATAATCACCGGAACATCTGCAAGGCTGCGGCCAATATTAATGACTGCGCTTGTAGCTTCTCTTGGCTTTATACCAATGGCGCTATCGCAGGGTGCAGGCGCAGAAGTCCAGAGACCGCTCGCAACAGTTGTAATTGGCGGGCTGATATCCTCGACACTATTGACCCTGATAGTTCTGCCGGTACTTTATGGTATTTTTTACAGGCACACAAATCCCAAATATGAATTTAATAAAACAAAGTAATATATATGTATCATAATAAAACAATATTCAATCTCATATTTATTTTCGTTTTTGCAGGAGGCATCTTACAGTCGCAGACTCTTACAATTGATGAAGCTGTTAAAACAGCCACGGAAAATAACCGTGAAATAAAAACTGCAAAGCTGAATGTTCAGAAAGAAGAAGCAGTAAAGCAGAGGTCTTTTAATATTCCCCGGCCGGAGATTTTTATTGAGTTTGAAGGAATAAAAGGAAGCTTAAAGAATTATGAATCAAGGAAGATCGGCATTGTACAGGAGCTGGAATTCCCGTTAAATTATTTTTTAAGGTCAGATGTACAGGAATCTCAGGTTAACATTGCCCGTCAGGAATTAAATAGGCTTTCTTCAGATATCAGGTTTAATGTTAAAAACGCATACTTAAGCCTGCTGTATAACCTTAAGCTGCTGGATGCTGCCCGCGAAAACCTGAAGATATACAGCGATTTCCTTTTTGTTGCCGAAAAGAAATTTGATGCAGGCTCAACAGGTAACCTTGAAGTTCTTGGAGCAAAAGTGAATAAGATCAAATACGAAAACGAAATTAAAAATATTGAGTCTGATTTGATCAGCTCAGGATCAGAGCTGGCAAAGCTGATGAATGTACCATACTCGGTTTTCAAGCCGGTTGATGAGCTTTCGTTCAATGAAATTAAAATTGATAAAGCTGAAATAACCAGGATAGCTGTATCAAATAACCCCGAGCTTATGATTAACAAGTATCAAAAGGAAAAATTCAGCAATAAGCTCTCTTTAACACGCTCAGAGCTGCTGCCGAATTTCTCGTTCAGGTATTATAAGCAAAAGATCGGCAGTGATGCCGATTTCTGGGGGATGGAGCTTGGCGTTGGCATTCCGCTTTGGTTCTGGTGGGAGCCATCCGGCAGTATCAGGGAAGCAGGTTACGAGCTTGATATTGCATCAAATGATGAGCTTGTTATTAAAAGGTCAATTGAAAATGAAGTAAACATTGCCTTCGAAGAATTTCTGAACAGCTCAAGGCAATCAGATTTCTTCCATAAGGAAGCAATGCCCGAGGCAGATGAAATATTGAGGCAGGCAAAAACAAGCTATGAAGAAGGGGCAATTGATTATGTTGAATACCTGCAGGCATTGCAGGTTGTTTATGATACCCGTACACAATATTTAAGCTCACTATACAGTTATTACACATCGGTATATAAACTGGAAAAACTTACAGCAGGGGAAATAAAATGATCATGATATTAAAATGGATAAAAATAATTCCAATAGCAGCAATCATCTTTTTTACCGGATGCAGCAATGAAGGACCCAAAGTACAGACAGAAAAACACGAAGAAGAAAGCCATCATGAAGAAGAAGCATCAACTGAAGCAGCTTTAACCGAGGAGCAGATTAAGCTTATGGGCATTGAAAGCGAAAAGATCGGTATGCAGAATATTTCAGGGTACATTAAAGTGAACGGAGAAGTTGTAATAAATCCTGACCAGGAATCAAAAGTAGGCAGCATCATTCCCGGCAGGATAAAGAAAATTTATGTTAAAGAAGGCTCTTTCGTAAAAGCGGGACAAACACTTGCAGTCATAGAAAATCCGCAGCTTATCGATATTCAGGTGGAATATATTAACGCAAAAAATGAATATGAATATTCAAAACGTGAATATGAAAGGCAGCTAAAGCTTAACAATGATAACATTGGCTCTAAAAAAACATTAAGTGAGCTTGAATCAAAATATAAGCGTTCACTGGCTGACTATAAAACACTGGAAGAAAAACTAAGCAGCTACAAAATATCAAAGAACCGCTTTGATAATATTTACGAAGATACCGTAGCCAATTTACAGCGGTACTATACAGTTACAGCACCTATTTCAGGCAACGTAATTGAAAGAAATGTTTCTGTTGGACAGTATGTTGAGCCTTCAGCGGATATGTTCCATATAATAAACACATCTACAGTTTTTGTTGATCTTAATGTGTTTGAAAAAGATATGCAGTATATTTCAGCCGGACAGAAAGTAACACTGGAAGTCTCTGTAAACCCTTACCAGGCTTATGAAGGGGAAATAATATTTGTAAACAAAGTTTTTGATGATGTTAAAAGAACAGTTAAGGTTAGGGTAGCAATTAATAACAGGAATGAAAAGCTGCTGCCTAACATGTTTGTAACAGCAAAAATTTATGTTAAGCAGGAAAGCGTCCTTGCTGTACCAATATCCGCTATTGAAAATAACGGTGAGACAAGCTACATTTTTGTGAAAACCGGCGAAGTCAGGGAAATTGAGTCACATGATGAACATAAAGAAGGTGAAGATCACGTTGTAGCTGAAAAAGAGGAGAATGGGAAACACGAACATAAAAATGGAATTGTTTTCAAAAAGGTTATTGTCAATATTGGTATTTCTGATGACAGGTTTACCCAGATCTTCCCGCTCGATGATTTAAAAGTTGGTGATGAGGTTGTTACCAAAGGCACCTTCTACCTGAAATCAGAGCTTAAAAAAAGCGAGCTTGGTGAACACGAACATTAATATAAACAGCTAATTGGCACACACTCATAATCACAGTCATTCTGTAAACAATTTCAGCAAACCGCTCATAATCGGTATCGTTTTAAATGTTACCTTCGTAATAATTGAAGTAATATACGGGATAGTTTCCAATTCAGTAGCATTAATAGCCGATGCAGGCCACAATTTCAGTGATGTAATTTCCCTCGTGCTTGCTTTAGCTGCAATGTTTTTAATTAAGAAAAAATCTACAGGTAAATTTACTTATGGCTACAAAAAAGCTTCTATTCTTATTGCACTGCTGAATTCTGTACTGCTGCTTATAGCCTTAGGCGGTATCTGCCGTGAAGCAATATTAAGATTCTATGAACAGGAGCATGTGAACGGCAATACAGTTATCATTGTTGCGTTTATTGGAATAATCATAAATGGATTTACTGCATACCTCTTTGTAAAGGGTAAAGAAAAAGATCTGAATATTAAAAGCGCATTTCTGCATATGCTTACCGATACCCTTGTTTCAGCCGGTGTTGTTGTATCAGGAATTTTTATTGTAATATTCGATGTTTACTGGATAGATCCTTTAATGAGCTTAATTATCGTTGCAGTCATATTCATCGGCACATGGAACCTCCTTAAAGAAACCCTTAGCCTCTCAATTGATGCTGTCCCTAAAGGAATTAACTTAGCTGACGTGTATGATTACCTGAGGGGAATTAATGGAGTTATCGAAGTTCATGATCTGCATGTATGGAGCTTAAGTACTTCACAGGCCGCATTAACAGCTCACCTGGTAATGGAAAGCAATTCGTCAAGTGATATTTTACTTGCAGAGATCAATAAACAGCTTCACGATAAATTTGAAATTGAACATACTACAATACAGATCGAATCCAAAGATTTTGAAATGAATTGCGGTAATTGCTGCTGATGATCTATTTATGTAAAATAAATTTCGGTATTAAATATAAACAAAAAACCCGCTTTATATTAAGCGGGTTTTTAAATATTAAAATCCTATGCTGCCCGGCGGCGGGTCACCGGTTGATTCACTGCCCTCTGTAGGTGTATAAGCATGAGTCATGCTGCATTTTCTTGTGGCATTCTTTTTCAGTATCAGGTCTGTATATGCCGGGCAGGTTTCATTAGCCAGCAGCCCTGTAATTGAGCAAATATTAGCCTCTTCAACATCAGGCGGCATTTCAAAATACTTTAGCTCCATTGTTGTCTGCGGGTCATCATAAACATATTTCATGAACCTTCCCCATATAGGAGCTGCAGCCCTTCCGCCCTGGCCGTATGCCCCGCCGAACTTAATTCTCGGGTCATCAAAACCAAGCCAGCAGCCCGCAACTAACTGGGGTGTATAGCCTACAAACCATGCATCAGTATAATCCTGGGTAGTGCCTGTTTTACCTGCAGCAGGCCTGTTAAAGAAGTTACGTATTGATGTTGCCGTTCCTTCATTCACTACACCTTCCATCATATCCGCCATTATATATGCAACACCTTCGCTTATCACTTCGCGCGTTTCCGGAATTGACTCTTCTATTATATTGCCATACCTGTCTTCAATCTTTAAAATTGCATGTGGCTCGACCCAAATTCCTTCATTCGGGAAAACCCCATAAGCACTTGTCATTTCAAGCGGTGATACTTCACCAACTCCAAGAGCCAGAGAAAGTACATTGGGAAGCTCTGATGTAATACCCATTTTATGAGCCATCTTAATAACCTGGTCAACAGGCGCAATTTCCATTGCAGTTCTTACCGCTACAATATTTATGGAGTGGGTAATACCGTCACGCAGTGAAACCATCCCCCCTGTGCCGCCGCCTTTGGGTGACCATGTTCTTCCGCCAATTACAACACTCAGCGGTTCATTTGAAATTGTGTATGCCGGTGAGTATCCGTTCTCTATTGCTGTAGTGTAAACAAATGCTTTAAATGATGAACCCGGCTGGCGCTTTATCTGCGTTACATGGTTTAACCCGTATTTGAACGGGAAGTTGGGATTCTGCCCCACCATCGCTTTTATCTCGCCTGTTTTGGGATCTATACATACAAAGCCTACCTGTACAGCAATTTCACGCTCTTTTACTTTTTCAACAAAATCATTATCAAGCTTCAGCTTATTATAAATTTTCTGCCTGTCTGCATCAGTCTTGGCTTTTTTATATTCATCGCTCTGCTTAATGTATTTATCAAGCGCATCGTTAAGCAGGCTGCGGTTCCCCTTCCAGTTCCACGTTGAGTTAAATGACTTCTGGAAATCCTTTAGCTGATTATTTACAGCATCAACAGCATGCTTCTGCATCCTGCTGTTAAGCGATGTTGTTACAATAAGGCCATCTCTGTAAATATTGAACCCGTATTTTTCTGCCTTCTTTTCAAGTACCTGCCTTACGTATTCACTGAACTGTCCGCCTAAACCGCCGGGATTCTGTTTCTGAACTGTTCTGGGCTGTGCTTTAATGGGATCATTCTTTGCAAGGCTGTAGACTTCTTTTGTAATATAGCCCTCTTCCTGCATGTTATTAAGCACAGTATTACGCCTGTCCATACAGTTTTCAGGATGCTCAATCGGGTCATAATATCCCGAAGGATTCTTTACCATTCCAATAAGTGTCGCGCATTCATCAAGCGTTAAGTCAGTTACCGATTTATCAAAGAATGTCTTAGCTGCTGCTTCAACACCGTACGCACCTCTGCCAAAGTAAACCTGGTTAAGGTAAAGCAGCAATATCTCTTCTTTGGTCTATGTTTTTTCTATTTGTACTGCTGTAATAGCTTCCCTTAATTTACGGGTAATGGAAACTGCATTACCTATCTCATCACGGTACAGGTTCCTTGCAAGCTGCTGTGTGATTGTGCTTGCGCCTTCTTTGATAGAAAAGCTGGTTACGTTCTTAAATATCGCCTTTACAATACGGTCAACATCTATTCCCCAGTGTTTATAGAATTTCCTGTCCTCTGTTGCTATCAGGGCATTTATAAGATCTTTTGGGATAGCGTCAATTGATACAATTGTTCTGTTCTCTATGAACAGCTGGTCAATAAGCTCTCCGTCTTCTGAATAAATCTTTGTTGCAAGATCTGTTTTAGGGTTCTCCAGGCTGGAAAGTGGAGGCAGCCCGTTGAAAAGGAAAGCGCCGTAGAATACCACTACTGCGCCAATTATGATCAGCATAACGGCAAATACACTAAGCGTGCGTTTTGATGATGATTTCTTTTTCTTCATCATCTTTCGCCTGTAGTCGCGGTTATTAAAATATTCTTCGCGTTCGGTTATATTTGCGTTCTTTTTCTTTTTTCTGTCGAACATTAATATTTGTTAAAACTTTTAGTTTAGATCAGCGGCTTTTTTGATCTCAAAACTACCCATGGAATATGATCCGAATGTATAATTTCTTATCCAGTCGCCAAGTGTAACATAAACACCTTTTCTTCCGCTATCTTCAAGCTCAATCAACTGGGGTCTGTGTACATGCCCCATTATTACAAAATCAAAACCTTCACCTATTTTTTTTGCAGCAAACTCACGCATTCCGCTGGCACCGTGAGAGCTTAATTCAGGGTCTTTGCCGTATGTTTCAATAACCCGCTGCTTATCTTCAGTGTGCAGCCTTGATTTCTTTGATGACCCCTGTGCAAGCCATAGCCCTATATCCGGATGTAAAAGCGAATATAAAAACTGGTTAACAGGGCTGCGTAATATCTTTTTTATTATTTTATAGCCTGTATCACCTTTTGAAAGTCCGTCACCATGTGTAATATAAAATCTTTTTCCGTCAAGCGTTATGTCAAGTGAATCAGGATACAGCTTTAATCCAACATCATCCCGCAAATATGTATTCAGCCAGAAATCGTGGTTGCCGGAAAAGAAATTGACCTCAACCCCCTGCTCAACAATTTCATTCAGTTTGGCAAGTGTACGGTAAAATCCTTTTGGCACGGCTCTTCTGTATTCTATCCAGCAGTCAAAAAGATCGCCAACAATAAATATCTTCTCGGCATCTCTTCTTATACTTTCAAGGAAAGAGACAAGTTTCCGTTCCTTGATCTTTTCTTCTTTATCAGTTAAAAAACCAAGATGCACGTCAGAAAAGAAATAATACTTTTTTTCGCTCAAAAACTATGTTTTAATAACTTAATAAAGCCTTAAATTAAGCACAAATATAAAGTTAATTATTTTTTAAAGATAGGAAAACCAATTTATAAATTTATATCTGAAAAGTTCAGAAAAGGCGGGATTTTATAGCTTTTACTATTCTTTTCGAGGCTTTTCCATCCATTAAACCGGGAATTTTTCCTTTTTTATAAGTACCGCTGAATATTTCACCGGTTTTCTTAACTACAAGCTTTTCATTCAAACCGCATAAAGTATTTGTGCCTATTCTCAGCGTTTCCGGTCTTTCAAATGATTCTCTTAATGTTAAACAGGGAATTCTCAAAAAAGTTGCCTCTTCCTGTATACCGCCGGAATCTGTAATAACCAGTTTACAATCAGTTAAAAGCTTTATAAACTCAGTATAACCGGCAGGCTCAATCGTTAAAAGGTTTGTTATCTTTTCAAACCTTCCCATCAGCCCGAACTTCTCAGCCATCTTCAGTGTACGCGGATGTATTGGCAGTACGATCTTTACATCACTATCAAAGCTTAATGCTTTGAGTGATACCTTTTCAAAGATTGAAATTATCCTTTCAAAGCTTTCACGGTTGTCAACATTCACCGGCCTGTGTATTGTTGAAAGTATGTACTTCCCTTTTTTCAGCCCAAGCTTAGCCAGAATATTTGATGAACTGATCTTCTTTCTGTAAAATGCCAGTGAGTCGATCATTGTATCACCTGTTAGGAATATTTTCTTCCGGCTTACACCTTCTTTTAAAAGATTCTTAACTCCTTCAGATTCTGTGATAAAAAGCATTTCTGAAAGCGCATCCGTTACTATCCTGTTTATCTCCTCGGGCATTGTATTATCAAAGCTTCTGAGTCCGGCTTCTACATGCGCTAACGGGATAGTACCGCCATTGTGATGTATCTTTGAACAAACCAGCGCGCAGGCAATTGTTGAGTTTACATCACCAAATACTATCACAAGATCAGGTTTTTCCTTAAGAACAACCTTTTCAAACTCCGTCATTATCTTTGCGGTCTGTTCTGCGTGTGAGCCCGAGCCTGCACCTAAATATATATCAGGCTTTGGAAGCTCAAGATCTTTAAAGAAAACCTCTGAGAGCTTGTGGTCATAATGCTGCCCGGTATGTATAATTAAATGTTTGTAAAGGTTTTTATGTTTTCTTAATTCGCGTTCAATAGGGGCAAGCTTCATAAAATTCGGCCTTGCCCCTACAACTGAAATTATCTTCTTTTTTATGCTCAATTAATATTGCTTAACTGACTTTAAAAGTATTTGCTCCAAGCAGCGTTATCTTTTCCCTGTTTATCTTTATCTTCTTTGTTGCATTCCTTGTATCAATAAGCCTTTTTGAAAATGCAAGTATCCATTCATAATCATATGTGGTATGGTCTGTTACTATAATAGTAACATCAGCATCCTTAAGCAGCTTCTCGTTAAGCTCCTGTACCCTGAATATCTTATCCATAAGGCGGATATTCCTCATATACGGGTCATGGAAATTAATATTCTGTATGCCTTCTTTATATAAGAGCTCTATTACCTTTATTGCAGGTGAATTCCTTGAATCTTCAACATCACGCTTGAACGTAGTACCCAATATCAGCACGTTAGCATCAGCTGCTTTAACAGGAAGATTTGCAATTTCCCTCATAACAAGATCCCTTACATAGAACGGCATCTCTTCATTTGATTCAGCGGCAAGCTCAACAAATTTTGTATGGAAGTCATATTGTTTTGCAGCCCAGTCAAGATAATACGGGTCTATTTGAATACAATGCCCGCCAATACCCGGACCCGGAAAGAAAGGCATATAGCCAAATGGCTTTGTTGAAGCCGCTTCAATAACTTCCCATATATTGATATTTCCCATTCTGTCGCAAAGCCTTGCAAGCTCATTAACAAGCGCTATATTCACGCTCCTGACAATATTCTCAAGCAGCTTTTCCTTCTCTGCCGCGCGCGGT
>JAPUEV010000219.1 GCA_027492415.1 Ignavibacteria bacterium | reverse complement strand
AACAAATTCTATGCTGCCGTCACTGGAATTGTTATCATAAAATATAATCTCAAACTTGCTGTACGATTGGTTCAGTACTGAGCCTAAGCAATCCTTAAGGAATTGCTTCCCGTTATAGTTCAGTATTATTATTGATACAGGCTCACTCATTTTATGAACAGGCTTTTAATGTACTCGTTGGATACTTTTTTGCTTTTCTGTATCTTAAACCGTTCCGGCAGCTTGGTTAAAAGCAAAAAGCTTCCCCTTATGTATCCCCATATGCCGCGCCGGAATATTGTAAATGAATGATAACGCAAAAATGAATAATATCTTTTCATTCTTGCTATAAAAAAGAGCGGCTGGTATAGTATATAAATTGAAAGCGGATAGTTCTTTATCCGCATAAGCACCAGGTTACGCTCACACATTTCTGTCTGGAAGCCGTGTGATGCAACAGAGCTTGTGCCGCCCCGTTTATGGAAACAAACGGCCTTTGGCTCATAATAACATTTATATCCTGCAAGCTGTGCCCTGAAGCTGAGATCAATATCTTCATAGTATGCAAAGAATTTTTCATCAAAGTAGCCAATGGTTTCAAATATTTCCTTTTTATATATAGCTGCACCAGCGCATGCGCCAAAAATATATTCCGGTTTATCGTATTGTCCGGTATCCTTTTGTCCATGTCCGCGCGCTAAAGGAGAGCCTCCGCCTGATTTAATGAAATCACCGCAGTCATCAAATGTATCCCTGTTAAAGTAATTCAGCATTTTTACTGCTAAAATTGAAGTATTTGGCTCATTTTTTAAGGAATTTATCGCAATCTCCAGGAAATCAGGGGCAAGCTCGATATCGTTATTCAGGAGAAATATATAATCGTCGTTCAAATTCTCCATCGAATATTTTATTCCGTCATTCACTGCCTTTGCAAAACCTGAATTATAACCGATCTCGATAACTGCAGAACCGGGAAACTGCTCTTTTGTATAATTCACTGAATTATCTTTAGAGCCGTTATCAGCTAATATAACAGTAAAATCCTGCAATGACTGTTTCTTCAATGAAGCGTAACAGGTCACAAGATGTTCAAGTCCGTTGTAATTTGGTATTACTATGCTTATCACTTGTTTTCCTTAAGCAATTTTAACTGGTATTTATGTTTCTTCATTCTGTAATCATCCTTATTACCGAATAACTTTTTAATATATTCTGTGCCAATAACAGCATACGTATTAAGATAAACAGTTACTTTTAATAAAAATGTCCTGAAGCTGCCGTAATGCTTACTGAAAAAATAAATCATGCTTGTAACGTACCTGCCGTGCAGCCACCAGTTATCATCTGTTTTAAAGCTGGAGCCGCCCAGGTGTGTGACTCTTACTGAGGTATCAACAGCAAGCTTGTAATTTTTTGCGATACTGTAGCTGAGATCAACATCTTCGAAAAACAGAACATATTTCTCATCCATAAACCCGGCTTTTTCTAATACTGTTCTGACTGTAAAAAAGAATGCGCATGGTATCTGCTCAGCAAAATACAATTTGCCGGTTGTAATATCAATATCCTGGTTCTCAAGAAAGCGGTTCATCCGCTTTAATGACCTGTTGAACAATTTTGCAAGTAAAGAGCTGAAATAAATATACTGCCTTAATGATGGATATCTCTGGAAATAATTCCTCTGGAAGTTACTATCAGTACCCGTTAATGCAGGTGTAATTGCGCCAATTGTGGTATTATTATTCAGCTCAATAATTAATTTTTCAAAAACAGGTTCGGTAAAAATTATATCCGGATTCATTATTAATACATATTTGCCTGAAGTTGCTTTTATGCCCAGGTTATTTGCAGCTGAAAAGCTTATGAGTGAATCCGTGTATATTGATTTTATCCCCTGGTATTTTTGTTTCAGCTCTTCTGTTATAGCGCGTGAATTATCTTCTGAAAAGTTATCAACAATAACAACTTCAAACATTCCTGCATCTTCCAGCCTGTATAATGATTCAATACATTCCTTCAATATACTGCCTGTATTATGATTTACTATTATTACTGATACTTTCAAATTACGTGCTGATAAATTTTTCAAAATGAATTATGCTCATATCCCAGTTCATAAACTCCCTTATATGTATATATGCAGCCTCCGATATCTTTTTGATCATCTCAGGGTTATCTATCAGGAATTTTGCGCCTTTATATAAACCATCGGGGTCGCTTGGATCAGCATGTATAGCTGTTTTCATGTGTTCGGAATATTCCGGTATAGCAGCTACCTTATTAGCAACTATTGCGCTTTTACAAGCCATAGCTTCCGATGGCGGTGACCCGAACCCTTCATACCTGCTTGAAAAAAGAAAAATATCGGTACCGGAATATATCTCAGTCAGCGTTTTTTCATCAGGATTTTCTGTGAACTCAACATACCCCGGCATGATGTGATATTTTTTGATGCCAAAGCTCCTGATTTTCAGGTCAGGGTATTCACTCTTCAGCTTTTCCACTGTATAAATAGAGCCTTCAACATTCTTGTTCGGTAATGTATGATCCTGGAAAGAAATGACCGGGGGAGTGTGATAAATTTTGTTATCATTATAAAACCTGTTCCTGTCCAGGCCAATGTATATCAGCTCAGAGCTTACCCCGAATTTATCCATTAACAGGTTCTGCATATGCCTGCTGCAGACTATCTTTTTAAGCGGAAGTGTGTATGATCTATCCACAAGCTTAACGTTAGCATTCCATATTTCGTAATCCTGCACCAGGTAGTACTTCCTGCCCTTTGAGCTGCTGAAATGATAAACAGGGTATGCCGTCGGCCATGAAGTAGCTATTGATGCATCCGCATCCCTGATGAACATATTGTGCATTACCGGAACATACTTTATTTTAAAGTTATAATGAAAAATGTTTGATGGTATTATTTTTTTGCCTGAGACCAGCCACTTAAAAGTATATTTTACCTGGTGTTTTAAAAAGTACCATTTAACCCTGTTTTTGTGCAGGTTAAACGGTACAACAGGTGTGTATAACATAACATCATGGCCTCTTTCAGTAAGCCTGTTGGCATACTGGAAAATTATATTCATTCCGCCTGTTCGTGTAATTTCAGGTACAATGAAATTTATTTTCATTTATCCCCGTCCCCGGTTAATTCACGGTCAGCATAATCAAGAAATTGATAGAACAATCCTCTCAGGTCAAAATATTTTTGATACTTGATCTTTTTATGGTATTCATCAGCTTTATTTTCCGTGTAATCCTTCATCTTGTTCTCAAATATATCCATATATTCCCTGTTATAATGGTCTCCGGTTGCATGAAAAACCTTAACATCTTTTAAGATACCGAACCTGTAACCTCTTCTTTTTAATCTGTTCAGAAAGTCTCCGTCTTCACTGAAAAAAATCCTTCCTTTAATATCAGCAAAATTACCTATCTTATCATATATTTCCCTTGATATTACAAAACACCAGCCGCCTGTTGGTCCGAATTGTACCGTAAAGCTTCCGCTATCAAAGCTTTTATTAAAATATAGTGATTCATCCGGCTTTGCCCCGGTTGTGAATTCGTTCTGTATTACATCTGTTGATAAATAACCCATCCGGGGAACTGATTTATATGCCCTTAACATTTCACTCAGCCATCCTGCCGGAAATGAGATCACATCATCATCTATACCGATAATATATTCGCCTTTGCAAACAGCAGCAGCTTTTCCTTTGGCATTTGTCCCTATATTTTCATTGTTTAAGCGGATCTTTATCCTGCTGTCTTTTAATGAGCCAAGATAATCTTTAGTATCCTGTGCTGAATCATTATCCCAGACTATAAGCTCATAATTAAATCCTTCTATTGTAGGTAACAGTGATTCGATACATTTCTTAAGGAAATTCTTCCGGTTATGGGAAACAATAAATATACTTATTAACTCACCATTGTATTTTGTTTCCGCTGTTTTTCGGATACGGTTCCTGTGATTAATTAGCTTTTTTAGCGGTAAGGCTCTATCTGCAATTTTTATAAGTACAGACCTGTCATTCCTGTTAAGGTAATTACTGTTAAATATTCCTACAGCGTAAATAATTACAAAGATAAATAACGTAGATGCTATAAATAAGCTGCCTTCAAGCCTTCCGTATGAGCCGGTAAAAAATAATCTTGATGCGTAATAGAGCAGGTATGATACAACACCCCCGGATAAACAGAGCAGGAACGGCTTTATATAAATATTCTTAAGAATATTAATTGAGTTCTGCTTAAAGTATGAAACCGACACAAAAAATACAAACAGTGAAGCTATTCCAGTTGAAATTGTATTGCCGTATGCCGCGCCAACTATTCCAAAATATTTAATTAACAGGTAGCTTAGTACCAGGTTAATACCAAGGAATATCAATCCCTCGTACATCTGGTATTTGGGCTTGCCTAAATTGGGAATTATCGAGTTGCCCGGCGCGGAAAATATCATATTTATCATCTGTCCGACTGCCAGTATCCGCAGAAGGTGAGCGGAAATTTCAAACCCGTCACCCATCCATGTTTTTATAAGCAGGTCAGCAAAAATAAAAATATACGTAAATATAGGAAGCGAAATGATCGTAAGGTATTTTGATGTATCGTTGAATAAGCGGATTATCTTATCTGAGTCATCCCTCGCTTTAAGCTCCGCAGCAACAGGCGCAACCTGGGGAATAAGCTGGAACGGCATGAACTTGCCTATCCTTACAATTTTAGTGCTGATATTGTAAAATGTTACATTGCTTATCACTGAAAAAAATGCAAGCAGGTACTCATCGTATTTATCAGCAGCAAATGATGAGAGCTTTGATACCTGCATCTGTATGCCGAAGTTTGACATTTTTTTCAATGAAGGGAAGTGGAACCTGAAAGGATTAAGCTTCATCTGTGGAAGAGCTTTTTTGGCTGCAATAAAGCTTATCAGAATACTTATGCATATCACTGTTATATGAAGATACAAAAGCTCATTTAAGCCGTAACCGCTTGTAAGCAGAACAATTATCAAAATAAAATTTATTAAGCTTAAAAGCATTCCTAGGATGCTTGTAAGGTACATTTTCTGCAGGCTTACAAGCACTGAATTGAATATACCGAATGAGTTTGTTACAAAGAATGCAGCAAGGCTTATCACATAAGCAATGTTTGCTGTGTGCCTGAAATTTTCGTTGATATTCAGCATTGAGAGGAATTTTCCCATGAAGACTATTCCAATGATACAGCATATCAGCGAAAATACAGTATAAAAAACTATACCTGTATTAATTACAGAGTTTAATTCTTTGTATTCTTTCTTTGTATAATGTTCTGAAATGAATTTTATAAAGGAGCTTGAAATGCTCATATCAAACAGCCCGAATATGCCTGCAAAACCAAGCACAAGCGCGTAGATACCAAATGCGCTTTCACCTATCCTGCCTATTATAAACGGGGTTAAAATAAGAGGGAATATAAAGCCAACCAATTGTGATACTACAAGATAATATGTATTTTTTATTACTTTGTCTGTTAAAGACATTCTATATAATTGGCTTTATTACTGATTTTTTATGGTTTTATGACCTTATTGTAGATACCAGGACCAGCCTGAACGCTAAAATAGGGTATAAAAACTTAGCCTTAAAGCCAAAATTCCTGCAATAATACCTGTAAATATCGCTGTACATTATCTTTCTTAATGCAAAATCAGCGTTCTTTGTTGAGTGGCTTCCGTAATGGATAATTGAAACAGTATGAAGAAAATATATACTGTACCCGGTTTTCCATATCCTGCTGCAAAGATCAACATCATTATAAAGTATCCTGTAGGATTCATCAAAGTAATTTATTTTTTCCATTATATCTCTTCTCACCATAAGGAAAGTTGCCGCTGCCTGCTCTATTGTACAGGTTTGGCTGTAATCAAAATCAGCCATATCATACTCCCTGTTCATCTTGTCAAAAGAAAGGTAAGTGTAAAACGCATTCTTAAGCTCAGGGAATTTCTTCAGGCTGTTCTGTACGCTTCCGTTCGGATTCAGAAGCCTGCAGGATACAGCTCCTGCTTCTTTATTTGTATCCAGAAAGCCTGCACACTCCTTTAAAGTGACTGGTTGCATTATTGTATCGCTGCCCAGCAGAAGAATATACTGGCCCTTTGCAATTTTCATCCCCTGGTTGCACGCTTTGGCATATCCAAGGTTCTCACTATTTTCTATCAGCGTAATTTTGTCACCAAGACCCCGTAGATATTCCGTGCTGCCGTCAGAAGAGGCATTATCAATAATTATTATCTCATATTCAATTTCACTCAGTGGAGTTGTTTCAACAATAGATTCAATACACTGCTTTATCAGATCTAAAGTGTTCCAGTTTGCAATTACGATTGAAATGGTCATTTGGTGAAATTAAAAAGCCAATCCGTTTTTGCCGGACTGGCTTTGCAGATTAAATTTAATATTAAAATTATGGATTAGTTGTGCCGGCAGTTTCCTGCTTATAATACAGTATTGTATATATTTTATTCCTTAATGTATCAACTTCTCTAAGGTAAACTGTCTGTTTTGTTGACTTCATATGCTTAACCTGGTTCTTGCGTATTGCAAGCTTAACAGCAGCTTTAACATAATCTTTTTGGTTGATATTTGCCGCAAGCCAGCCCTTCTTAAATCGTTTTGATGTGAACGGCAGATATGCTAAATGTTCTTTGGGAATGTAGCCTGTTGTATTTGCTTCATCGGTAAGCTCTTTGTGTATGATCTTGCCTTCGTGGTATACGCCAAACTGGAATACCGTAAAAATAATTATTACAGACATTATCATGAATAAAAAGCCTATCAGCGCTGTTGAGTTAAAGCTTACTGTCAGGTTCCACATAAAATGCATGAACATTGCAAGTGCTAGCCCAAGCGGTATAATTGTAAGCTTCGCAAATAATCCTTTGAACTTAGCAAAACCAATTGCCGCGCCAAATACAGCCTGTGTACAGCAGTGTAAAACTGCTGAAAATAATGTTCTAATTATGATTAACATAAAAAGTCCTGCGTAATCCTGCGGAAAGCTCATGAAATAAAGGAAATTCTCTGTCATACCAAAACCAAGTCCTATTGCGCCGCCGTAAACAGCTCCGTCAACCGGACCGTCAAAGTGGCGGCTGAATGCCATAATCAGCAGGAAGATACCTTTTGTAGATTCTTCTACCATTGGAGCTACTACAACCGCGCCAGCCAGGTTATTTAATGTACCGGCATCTGAATCATTGGCAAACTGGTAAATAAACTCCGTTACACCCAGCCCCATGATCATACTTCCTATGATACCGAAAATTATTGCTCCTGTTGCTCCCCAGAAAAAGTTCATGCTTACAAGCCAGAAAGGCTCGCGCTCATACCTGTCCATCCACCATATAATGATAAGATACATCAGCATGGGAACGACTGAGAAAAATCCCGCTAAAAAAAGATGAACTATTGGATTCATATTTTTATTTTATTTAAATACCGGGTCAAATATAACCAAACAATTGTGAATTAACAATTAATGATATTAGGCTGTTAAAATTATTCTTAATTGCAGCCTTTAAAGATAAATTGTTATTTTATCAAAGCAAGCTTTTTTGTTAATGTAATATTTTCTGTGCTCAGCTCATAAAAATATACCCCTGTAGCATAGCCGCTCATATCAAGTGTCTCTATGTAATTACCTGTACTGTGAAATTTATTCACAATAACCGCTATTTCTTTGCCGTTTATGTCATACAGAGCCAGCTTAACATTACCCGCTTCAGGAACTGAATATTTTACCGTTGTAACCGGGTTAAAAGGATTAGGATAATTCTGCTCCAGTATAAAGCTTTGCGGTACCTGTGTATTGTTCGGGTCAATCCCGAAAGGCTCACCTTCATATTTAAGCACCTTGCCGTTTGTTGCGAGCGCATAAGCACAAATGGAATTTGCCCCTGTCGGGATGTGGTCAAAATGCTCAAACAGCAGCACGCCGCCGGTATTCATATCGCTCCAGCCAGCACCGTTGTTCGATGTTCTGCTTAATTTATTGGCAGAAAAGAAAAATATATCAGTACCGTCTATCCATTTCACATCACCTTCCCCAAATGTACCGGGGATAGTTACCGGAAACCAGTTTATTCCGCCATTTGTTGTCTTTGCTATATTTGGCAAAGCAAGGTCACTAACCGCAATGCCTGTAAGCTTATCTGATCTGAAAGAAATTGAAGGTATGGAATTGGATGTTAAGCCAATAGAGTATGCATTCCAGTTAAGCCCTGCATTTGTTGTCATATATACTTTTCCGGGTGTCTGTGTACCGAACCCGTAAAAAGTGCTGTCAACCAGGAAGCCTGAATTTTGTGTTGCATAAGTGGGGGAGTTTGGCACCGATGTAATGCTCCAAGTATTACCGCCGTCATGTGTTTTGGCGATCCAGTATGGACCGTTCTCTGTTGGCGGGTCACTGATAATTATACCGAATTTTTGCTGCGGTCTCTGGAATAAAATTGAGCCAATAAACCCTGAATTTCCCCCGGTCTGAAGCACTACGCTCCAGTTTAACCCCCGGTTGGTAGTCTTGTATACTTTTGCATTACCGCCTGCCCCTCCGGGGGCACCTCCATCACCTGCAAATATGGTATCAGAATTTAAAGCCCAAACACAAAATAATTCTGTGCCAGTGATATTGCCTGTAATATCTGATATTGAATTTCCGTTATCAGTTGAAATGTAAACTTTTGGATTCCCTATAGTACCTCCTGCAGCTACAAAAGTACTGCAATTTGGTACGGATATGCTGGGATAGTCACCCTGCTGAGCAGCCGGGAGCTGTGAAACGGTAAGCCACTGTGAAAAAATTATAGTATTGGCAAAAATTGCTGAAATTATTAGCCGAAGGGCAAATTTGATCATATTATTACCTGTTAGATTATATCAGTTAAACAAAACTAATAATATAAAGGAACATACTCAAGCAAATAAAAAACCCCGTCTATATGACGGGGTTTTTTAGAATATTATATTGAATAATTTCAGTAAGCTCCTCTTTTTCAAAAGGAAAGTTACAGGAATTATTTTACAAGCATCATTTTCTTTGTTTCTTTGAAGTTACCAGCTGTTAAAGTGTAGAAGTAAACGCCTGTTGAGAATGAGCTCATATCAACGTTTTCAATGTAGTTACCTGTAGCATATTCTTTATCGGTAACTGTCATAACTTCTGCGCCAACACTGTTGTAGATCTTTAAAGTTACTTTGCTTGCTTCAGGAACTGAGAACTTTATCATAGTAGCCGGGTTGAACGGATTAGGATAGTTCTGCTGTAAAGCAAATGTTGTTGGTGTTGTTGTGTTATTAGGATCAACGCCTGTTAATGTAGCGTCAGATACTTTTACAACACTTCCGTCACCTGCAACTGCGTAACCGTAAACTGTTCCGCCTGTGAACACAAAGCCCATATCATTGAAGCCTGTGATAGCTGATGTTGTCATAGCAGTCCATGTTGCACCGCCATCAACACTTCTCTTGATACCGTTTGTACCGGTAGCAGCAGAAAGATAGCATGCATTTGTTCCCTGGATCCATTTCATTACTGAAAGTCCGCTTAAGCCAGTTGCAGCAGCAACTGTTGACCATGATGTACCGCTGTTTGTTGAACGGCTGATACTTGGTAATGATGTGTTTGTTACAGCTATCATTGTTGAACCGTTATCATTGCAGGCAAAACCTGAAGTGAATGTACCGGCAACTGAAAGTGTACCCTGTGTAAATGTGGTGCCGCCGTTTAATGAGTAAGATACCCTTGCAAAACCGCTGATACCATAACCCATTATCTGTGTGCTTGAACACCAAACTGAACCTGCACCGCCGGTTGTTCCGCCGGCTGTTGTTGAGCCAACTGTCCATGTAACACCGCCGTTTGTGGTGGTTGCAACTAACTGGCTTGTTCCTGTCGGAGCATCGCTCTGTGTAAATGCAAAGTTACGGTTGCTGTTTACACCTGCAATACCGTTAAAGAATCCAACTGTACCGCCTGTTGTTAAAACTGTTGTCCATGTTGTTCCTGCATCTGATGTTCTCCAGATCTTTGCATTTCCGCCTGCACCGCCAACTGCACCGCCATCACCAACTAAACAGGTGTTGGCATCAATAGCCCAGATTGCATAAAATTCAGGTCCGGTTAATGTGCCTGAAGCGTTTACAAAGTTTGCGCCTCCGTTGGTTGTTCTGTAAACTTTGGGAACGCCGCCTGTACCGCCGCAAACCCATGCTGTGTTCTGGTCAACAACTGATATGAATGGTGTTGTACCAAGACCAGTCATGTTTATTGAACCATTGCAGTAGGTCCACTGTGAATATGTGTTAGCAGCAAAAAGAAATGCAACTGCTAAAACAAAAAGTTTAAGATATTTCATGTAGTTATTACCTCCAATAAGTCTCCTTTTCGGGGAGAGGTTTGTTAATTAAATGTTAAACAAATTGATTTGTCAAAAGTAACTATCTCAACGCAAAAAAACAATATAATTTTTAGTTTTTAAGCAAAAATTTATTAATCCTGTTAATTACGGTTTTTTTGCTAATTAACTCCAATACTTCAAAAATTCCGGGACTAACAGTTATTCCGGTTACTGAAAGTCTCAATAAATGTATCAATTGAGCTGCCTTTATATTGTTCAATTCGGCAAAATTCCTTAATTTCTCCTCTAAATTTGAGGGATTCCAGTCATCCTGTATTTCCAGTTCTTTGGTAAAATTAATTAATAAAGGCTTTATCTCCGTATTCCAGTGCTTTAATAATCCCTTTTCGTCATAAATTACCGGGTCAGCAAAAAAGTATTTTCCGAATTCAGTAAAATCATTGATAGTGTAAACCCTCTCTTTCATTAACCTGTAAACATTTTTAATGTACTCAGGGTTCAGCAGCTCTTTATCATTAATATCATTTGATAACTTACTGCTTATAAGCTTTACTATTTCATCTTCATCTGCTGATTTGATATATTCTGAATTTATCCAGTTCAGCTTTTTCATGTCAAATACCGCTGAGCTTTTGTTCACTCTGTCAAAAGTAAAAATTTTTATCAGCTCTTCCCGCTGAACTATCTCCAGATTATTTTCAGGGGCAAAACCAAGCAAAGTTAAAAAATTGAATAACGCTTCAGGTAAATAACCTTTATCTTTATATTCTTCAACGCTTACAGGGTTCCTCCTTTTTGAAAGCTTTTTCCTTTCTTCATCAAGGATCATTGGCAGGTGAGCGAAAACAGGCACCTCCCAGCCAAATGCTTCGTAAAGCAGTATCTGCTTGGGTGTGTTTGAAAGATGGTCATCACCGCGGATAACGTGAGTGATCTTCATATCATAGTCATCAACCACAACAGCCATTTGGTAAATAGGTGAGCCATCTGAACGCAATATCACAAAATCGTCAATTTCTGAATTATTGAAGCTGGTCTTTCCGTGAACAATATCATCAAACTCTGTCATACCTTCAGGAACTTTGAATCGTACAGCATATGGCTTTCCTTCATCCAGATATTGTTTAACCGTTTCCTTTGGCAGATTAAGTGATGCACGGTTATATTTAAATGGTACCTTGTTCATTTGTGATATCTTCCGCTGCTCATCCAGCTCTTCGGCAGTTTCAAATGCATAGTATGCCTTGCCGTTATTTAGCAGCTCAAGTGCAGCCTGCCTGTGACGCTCTATATTAAGTGCCTGGTAGACTATTGGCTCATCGGAGTTCATCCCAAGCCACTCCATGCTCCTCAATATCTGCCCGGATAGCTCACTTTTGCTGCGCTCGGGGTCAGTATCTTCAATTCTGAGCAAAAATTTGCCATTTTTGTTCCTTGCAAACAGCCAGTTGAATATAGCGGTCCTGGCCCCGCCTACGTGTAAAAAACCTGTGGGTGATGGTGCAAATCTTACTCTTATATTATCATTCATTTATCAAAAATTGAAATTTCGGGCTAAAATCATTAATTATTAAATATACTGTATTTTATTGATATTGTGAAATGAAGAATTTGTTAAAAAACACCTAAAATTGATTTAAAATAACATCCAAATTTCGTCATTTACTTATTCTGCTATTTATATAACTGCTTTCATTTGCTATTGACTAAACTGAATAAATAAAGTATTTTAACAGTGGTTATTGAAAAGTACCACAAAAATAAGTATTTTTGAATTAAATCATAAGAATTAAATTTATGGCTATGAAAAATTTTTCAATGAAAAAGCTGTATTATTCCATCAGCGAGGTGAGCAGGATATGTGACCTTGAGCAGTATGTATTGAGATATTGGGAGACTGAATTTGAACAGCTTAACCCTGCTAAGAATTCTTCAGGTAACAGGATATATACAAATAAAGATATTAAGATGATCCTGCTTATCAAAAAATTATTGAAGGAAGAAAAATATACCATAGAAGGCGCAAAGAAGATATTAAAGAACTACAATGTTGGTGATGACGGCGCGGAAAAAACTGATATGAATGTTGTTGAAGTTCAGAAACAAAAAGCAGGTGAGCTTAGTTTGTTCGATAGCCATCAGGGTTCAACTGAAACTGCTGTAATGGAAGAAGGCGAAAAGGAAAGTGATAAAATGGTTGAAGACTTAAAAGAGCTTAGAAAATTTCTGGAAGAATTATATAACCAGTTGGAAGATTAATATAAATCCTGAACACAGTTAAGGTTCTCATGCAAAGCCCGGAAAATTTTCCGGGCTTTTTTATGTAACAGCAGGATCTCTCTACATTAAGATTCTGCGTTTTATTCCTTTGAATATGGTTTTTTTGGATTGCATCAACTGTGTTGATGCGCGTTTTGATACATTCAAAGCGCTCCAATAATTCAATCTGATATTAATCCATCACGGGTTACAGCAGAGTCTCTCCGCAATCTGACCTTGGGTAATATTTCATCATTAATCATTTATTTTTTCTATCCATCATTCGTGGC
>JAPUEV010000218.1 GCA_027492415.1 Ignavibacteria bacterium | reverse complement strand
CTCTATTGTAAATATGATACAGATTTTCAGGGTATAAATTCATTTTCAGTAATCCGATGAACTTTAGTCATCGGATTACTAATATCTTATAAAATGTAAAGTAATTCAATGATAGCCCTCACCCCCTAACCCCTCTCCCATGGGAGAGGGGAGCGCATTGCGAAAGGTTTCGGATTTTATCCATGTGCTTCGGCGCTTTTTTGCCGTCCCGCGTTTCTGCTTAGGGGGATAAGGAACAGGGGCAGTGGTTTTCGGCATTATCAAAAATAGTTGTAATGACCCCTCCCCCTCCCCTCCCCGAAGGGGAGGGGTTATCAATTCATCGGATGAATATTCAGAAATTTGTATATTTGTAAATGGAAAAGTGTACTAACTGCGGCAGTGAGCTTGAAGGAAAATACTGCCATCACTGCGGGCAGGAACGGGTTAAAAGGCTGGAAGTTAAAACTATCCTGCATGATGTAACTCACGGCATTCTGCATTGGGAAAACTCGATCTTAAAAACAGCAAAAGCCCTGATATTAAAGCCCGGCTTGACCGCAAAGGAATATATTACAGGCAGGCGGAAATCATTCATAAAGCCTTTTTCGTATTTCATTTTCATGCAGACTATCTTTGTTGTTGTATTCCATAAGATGAGCGAAAAGTATTTTGCCTTCATAAGCTATACTGTAACCAGTGACAGCCAGAAGGTTATGGAGCGCACCAATGAGATCCAGCACCTTGTTGGACAATATGTAAACTACCTTAACTATTTTATGCCGGTTGTGTTTGGGTTTTACTTTTACCTCATGTTTAAAAAGAAGACCGGGATAAACTACGCCGAAGCGCTTGCGGCATCATTCTACTGGGTCGGTACAACGCTGATATTTTCCGTGGTATTAATGCTGCTATCTGTGATAGATGTGCGGACGTGGAATGCAAGATTTATAGTTAATGAAGTTTATTATATTTTCGCTATCGTAAAATTTTCAGAGTTATCAACTTTTAAAAGCTTAGTAAAAGGATTTGTTGTAACAACCCTGAGCTACCTTACATTTATACTGGCAATAATAATACTGCTGGCAATATATCTTTATTTCAGTGACGGCATAAATATTCTAAATGCGTTTACTTCTTCCCCGAAATAACTGTTATAGTTGGCGAAATAAACACTGAATCGTTATCCTCCTTATGCGTATTCCAGTCAGCAAGCATTGCATCACCTTCTGTTTGTGATATTACACCAAGATCCACCATCTGCTGAATGTGGACAGTAAAGAACTTATCAGCCCACATGAATACACCGCTTGAGGGTCCGCCGCACATTGCAACAGGGTAGTACTCCTGAATTTCAATGTTCCTTTTCCTGAACATCCCTGGCAGCCTTGCGCCAATGTAAGGATCACCGCCGCCATGCACCCAGTAAGCGCGCACAGCATCAGCCATATTATCAAACACGCCGCCTTTTGGAAATAGGGCAAGCCCTTCGTAGACATAATCCATGAATGCGATAATGCCACCGGTCTTTAATGATGCTGTAAGCTTATCAAGGAATTTATCGGCATCAGGCACAAATGAAATAACCCACCTGGCAAAGATAACATCGAAGTATTCCCGCGGCAGCTCAGCAGTTTCAACAGTCCCGTGAATGACGTTTAAATTATTAATATTGTTTTCACTGCAATATCCTTTCAGATAATTCACATACATTTCAGAAGGTTCAAGCGCTGTGACTTCTCCTGCTGTATCGACCCTTTCAAGCATATCCATCGCAGCAAAACCCGGACCAGAGCCTGCATCCAGCACTTTTGAGCCTTCATGAATACCCAGCTTATCCAGGAATGTATCAGTAATTTCTTTCCACACACCATGCTGAAATTTGAGACGGTTAAGCTCGTAATCGTTTACGCCAAGTACATAATCTTTGTTAGACATTATTAATCATTTAAATTTGTTCCAAATATAACTTTGTTTCCACTGTACTTCCACCGAAAAATTTACATCGAATTTGATATAAAAAAATAAGGTGATAGAAAACTATCACCTTATTAATACAAAGAGGGACCAGTATTTAAAATTTACCTGTTATCCAGGTATAGACTTATCGGATTTTCTGCAGTGGATATACTTTTTGTAATTTCAAGTGTGGCAAGATCAATTATAGCAAGTGAAGCAGCTCCCTGGTTGGATACTACTGCGTATTTGCCGTCTTTGGTTGTAAGTACCCATGTCGGCATCCGCAAGCCGTAGAGTGTTTTTATCACTGTATCAGTACTGATATCAATTATAGTAAGCGAGTTATCCACGACATTTGTTACAAGAACATATTTGTTATCGGGTGTGACTGTTATTCCGCGCGGGGAGTGGATATTTTTGATCTTAAGTATTACAGAATCTTTATCAATATCGATCTTTGCAACTTCAGCGGAGTCAAAATTTGCAAGGTAGCCGAATTTATTATCTGTAGTAAAAGCCATTGCCATGGGTCTGCCCGGCGTTTCTATCCGTTTGGTTATATGGAAAGTAACCGGGTCGAGTATGAAAATGTACGGTGTGAATATCTGCGGCACGTATATTTTTCCCTTATTTTTCAAATCATACATTGGGCCCGTGCAAATCTCACCTAATGAAGTAACAGTGTTATCATTTGTATTGATAATATCAATTGGGGTACCGGACTGATGAGTAACAAGAACTTTGTTCAATCCCGGTATTTCAAGCAATGCAAAGGGATGTTCAGCACATTTAACTGTAGCAATTGTTTTGTTCGTTTTGTTATCATAAACAGTTACATCGTTTGAATGAAAATTAGCTATATATCCTTTTGTGCCATCTGAGGAAATTATAGAAACATCCGCCCCGCTTCCGGAGGGTATCTTGCCTATCAGCTTCATCTCAGCGGGATCGAAGACACTCACAAAATTATTTGAAATATGTGAAACATAAATTAAGCCGGGTTGAGATATCTTTTCATATTGTTCAGGAAGCACGTAATTTTTCTGTTCATCAGTGTATTTTTCTTTTTCTACAGCGCATGAGCAGAGTAAAATTGAAAAAAATGCTAATAATATGAAGTTTAAATGTTTCATATATTAATTAATTTATTTTAAAAGTACCATTTTCTTTACTGCTGAAAAACTGCCTGCGGTAATCTTATAAAAATATACTCCGCTTGTGTAGCTGCTTCCGTCAAAATTTACTTCGTATGTGCCGGGCTGTAATTTTTCGTTAACAAGTGTTGCAACTTTACGCCCAAGGATATCATAAATGTTTAACCCCACCACAACCCTCCCCGAAGGTGAAGGTGTATTTGGAATATCAAACCTTATTTTGGCAGTTGGATTGAATGGATTTGGATAATTTTGCGATAATGAATATTTCTCAGGAATTTGGCTGGAAATTTGCTGAATTCCTATTATTTCACTTAATAGTCTTTTGTATACTCCATTGCCTGTACCTGCATATATATTATTATTTATTATACATAATGACATTATATACGCGCTTCCCATGCCCTCACTTCTCGAAATCCAGGTAGTGCCGTTGTCATTTGATACCTTGAATCCATAGCCTTCAGTACCTGCAAAAACGTTATTGCCGGATACCGCTATTGCAGCAGCTGTACCGGTATTGAATGATGATGAAGTCCAGTTTACACCCATATCAGAAGATACATAAATTCCTCCGTAATATGGTCCAGCGTAAATATAATTACCACTAACAGCCACAGAATAAGTTCCGATATTAAAATCACCAATAATTGTCCATGAAGCTCCATTATTTGGTGAAACGAAGACTCCCCAACCGCCAACACCTACAGCAGCATAAAGATTAGTTCCGCTTGCATAAAGGTAGTTAGCATTTTTATCGTTCATGGCTGTTTGAGACCAGCTAAGGCCGTTGTTATTTGAAATATATACACCTTTATGCTCAGTACCTGCAAATATGTTATTGCCAATAACAGCCAGGCTCCAAACATCCTCAACGGTTAAATTAGATTGAATCCAGTTAGTACCGTTGTTAGTTGAATAATATATACCGCTACCCATAGTACCGGCTACTACATTATTGCCTATTACTGCCAAAGACCTGACATCCTTGTTATTTAATGAAGTCTGAACCCAGTTTGCGCCGCTGTTTGAAGAATAATAAACACCTTTGCTGTATGTACCTGCAAAGATCTTACTGCCACTGTACGTCAATGATTGTGTATCATCATTGCTTAATCCACTTGTAACATGCACCCATTGTGCAAATGTTAAATTCGAAATTAGTAAAACAAACAGTATGTATATAAGTTTATTCATTAAATTTCCCGATAGATTTAATTCATTTGTTAAATGAATTGGAATAAATTACATTGATTACATCATGCAATTTATTTTAGTAGAATCATTTTGTTTACAGTTGAAAAACTTCCTGCCGTTAATTTGCAGAAGTATACACCGCTTGGGAAATTGCTTCCGTCAAAATCAACTTCATATGTGCCGGGCTGTAATTTTTCGTTAACAAGTGTTGCAACTTCACGCCCAAGGATATCATACACAGAAAGGAATGTCTGTGCTACTGAAGTACCGCTAATATCAAATCTGATTTTGGTTGTTGGGTTAAATGGATTCGGATAATTTTGCGATAATGAGAATGATTTTGGAATATTTGTACTGATTATTTGAATACCAATAATTTCATTAAGTGGTCTGCGCCATACCATTTTATCTAAAGTACCTGAAAATATATAATTATTTGCGGTTTCAAGTGAAAGAACAAACGGAATCGGGTTGAAACCCTGGTTCCTTACACCCCAACTGGTTCCATAATCACCCGTAATAAATACTCCGCCTGCGGTGCCTGCAATAACATAGCTTTCGTATGTTAACAGGGAATGTATGTTCTGGTTTGTTAAGCCATTGTTTGAGGGTTCCCAGCTTTCACCGTTATTGGTTGAATGAAACATTCCGGCCAATGTTCCTGCAAAAATATTTCCGTATGAAACTGTAATTGCTTTTACCGTAAGATTTTCTATACCGTTATTGACAGTATTCCAGAGTGAACCGTTGTTTGATGACATAAAAACTCCTCCATCAGTTCCAAGAAGCAGATATGACCCATTGAGAGCAATACTGTTAACACTCTGATTTGTTAAACCATTATTGAAAGTGCTCCAGTTAGCTCCGCTATTAGAGGAACGGAAGATACCACCCTGTGTACCCGCAAATAAATATGTGCCTTTCTTGATCAAAGAACTTACATGGTGATTTGTCAACCCGTTATTCATTATGCTCCATTCATACCCACCGTTAGTCGAGCGGTAGATACCACCATCAGTGCCGGCGTACAGGATAATATCGTCAGATATTAGCTCACGTACGACCTGATTGACCATGCCATACCGAAGACTTGACCAGTTTGTGCCGTTGTTGCTGGAAACAAAAACACCAATTCCTTCAGTACCTGCAAATATATTGCTTCCAATTGAGGCAAGAGATAGAATGCGTGGATTTGTTAAACCGTTGTTGATCGTATTCCAGCTTAAACCATTGTTGCTTGTTATAAATACTCCATCCGGTGTACCGGCAATTACTTTAAGATCTTTAACTATCAATGAATTTATCTGCTGCGAAGATAATCCATTTGAAGTCAGTACCCAGGCAGCTCCGTTATTTGTGCTTTTGTATAATCCATTTGGAGTTCCTGCAAACAAGATACTGCCGTTTGATGTCAAGCTCTGGATGTATGGATTTGGAAGTCCGCTGTTGATACCTGACCAGCTTTGCCCGTTATCGGTTGAGCGGAATGCTCCATAACCAAATGTTCCGGCATAAAGATCAGTACCCAGTGTCAGAATGGCACGGACAGGCTCATTTGGTAAACCATTGCTGGAGGGAAGCCAGCTTGTACCGAAATTTGTGCTTTTAAATATTCCAGTATTTGTCCCTGCGAAAATAGTATTGCCGTTAACACCAATAGCACGTATCATCCCGCTTGTCAAACCATTATTAATCTCTGCCCAGTTAGAACCGTTGTTTGTAGTATAAAACACTCCGTTTAAGTCTGTTCCGGCAAACAAATAGTTGCCAAGTTTGCCAAAACAATAAACTGATTGTAATTGGTAAACAGAACTGACGCAGCTCCATGTTGTCCCATAATCAGAGGAAAGAAATACTCCGGAACCAAAAGTGCCGGCAAAAAGATTACTTTCTTTAGAAATGATCGAAAGGATATTAGCATTTATGAGTCCATTATTAACGGCATTCCAGTTTGCACCATTATTTAATGTACAGTAAACACCATTATCAAAAGTACCTGCGTAGATACTATTTCCCAAGACCGTCAAGCATCTGACATTTCCGCCTGCGGGTCCGCTTGTCTGAACCCACTGGGAACTTGTATTCAAATTTATTAAAGAAATCAATATTGCAATAAAGACTGTAATTTTTTTCATAAGTTTTTTCTGTAAATTTAATCCGGCTTCTAAACATCTAAGCCGGATCCATAAATGTCTATTTAAGAATAACCATGCTTTTTGAATCTGTAAACTTACCTGTAGAAATTTTATAGAAATATACACCGCTTGGGAAATTGCTTCCTTCAAAATTTACTTCGTATGTGCCGGGTTGTAATTGTTCATTGACAAGAACAGCAACTTCACGCCCAAGGATATCATACACAGCGAGGAATGTCTGTGCTGCTGATGATGTACCGGGAACTAGGAACTTAATTTTTGTTGATGGATTGAATGGGTTTGGATAATTCTGAAACAGCATGAATTCTTCAGGGATTTCACTGTTACCGCTTAATCCCGTTGTGATCGGTCTGAGCTTTACATTAAGCACTGTTGCCTGGTCATTAACAGAATAAATATTTTCAATAGTTTTGCTATAGTATCCCGGCGATGAAAAAGTCAGATTGTAATTGCCGGCAATTATCATCCTGTAATACATTCCAAACGTGCTGTCGGAATAAACTTCAGAGCTGTCTGCATCAAAACCGGTAATTGTTACTTTTGCTTTTACAGGCAGGTTTGTCAATGAATCAGTAACTGCGCCGCGTATGCCGTACAGTGCCTGTTCAAGGTAGCCTATCAATGACCTGTAATTATAGTCCCAATGTGCCGGTAACTGTGCCGGCGGCAGAAGCTTTGTATCGGAAATTTCAATGGTAACCTCTCTGCCGTGCCTGTAATATATCTGGTAATCCTGCCTTGAGCCGCGGACGTAATACCAGGCATAACCATTTGTGATACCGTTCACATACTCATTCATGTAATTTGCCGGCGCGTAAAGGTGAACAGTATCAGCGTACTTTCTGCAGGTTCTTACCCACCATGCGTCATCAGTCGAAAGCCTTGGCCAGCTATCCCATGGGTAATTTAATACTTCAGTTCCGCCATGAAAATTTGCCGAAAGCCTGAAGTAATTAGTACCCGATAAATTCATAAATAAAATTGTTTCGGTCTGAAGTGTAGCTGTGTTAACGCCATCTACACCGGGGTAATTGCGGTTGAGATCATAATTGTTGGCATTATATCTTACTGCGCCATTTACCGTACTGTTGCCGGATCTGTATGTACCGTCGGGATTGGCAAGGGGATTTATCCAAATCTCTGAATTGTTTACAAGCTGGTAAACTTTCGGATCAACAGCGTACCTTGAGAGAAGGTAATTGATAAGCCTTAACATCAACACATATCCTGTAGTTTCATCACCGTGCATTGATGAAGTGTACATTACCTTTGGTTCTGGCTGTGGAGTGGTTGCGCTGTCAGAAATTACTGCGAACAGGATCTGCCTTCCCTGTATTGTTGTGCCGGCATTTACAATTCTGCATAAGTTCGGATAGTCAATTGCGAACTGGTTCATCATTGCAACATAAGCGTCATATGTTGGGTATGCATCCCATTCCATTATTTCACGGGGTGAGCTTTGCATGTTAAGATCAAAATCAGCATCACCGGGATGGGGAAGTATCACATATGGAATTCCAAGCTTCAGGAACTCACCGAATTCAATTTGATTTGCATAGGCGAAAACGGTTTCTCCTTTAACGTTATCAACAGAAATAATTTTTGAAATATCATTTATCCGCGCTTTATCAAAAACCTGAAAGCTGAAGTAAACTTCACCTTTGGTTTCGAGGTATTCATATGCTTTTTGCTTTTCAGAGGACTGGTTTTGAGTATATAAATTTAAGGGAAGCAGTAAAGAAAAAACAATAATAATTAATAAAGTATTTTTCATTGTAGTATTAATTAAAAATCATAATTATTCAATATAAAATACTCTCTAATGCCTTTATTTTCCTATGATTTACTGCATTTTGTAATATGATATATGTATCTTTAAATATGTTAAATATGCTGATTTTCCATAAAAAAAGCCGGTTTGACCCGGCTTTCAAAGCTTAAAATATAATTATGTGCTAAAACTCAGCGCTTATACCTATTGTAGGCAGTATTCCCAGGTTTTTGCTTGTTTCAATTTCACGTTTGAATGAATTCCATTCATACCTGAAAACGTTTTGCCTGTTATAGATATTCTGAATATCAACGTAAGTAGTCAGTGTCCAGTGTTTGAAAATGAATTTTTTCTCTGCCCTAACATCAAGCCTGTGGTATACAGGCAGTATCTTTGAATTATAATTATCATAATTTATGCTTCCGTCAGCGGGATCAATCGGGGTGTACGGTCTTCCTCCCGCTATTCTGAACTTTGCGCTTACTTCCCAGGTTTTGCCGATCTTATATCCGCCGTTGATATTCACAATGTACCTGTTATCCCAGTCTGATCTTCTTTCAATGCCGTCATACGCTTTATATTTAACATCGCTGTAAGAAAAGCTTACTGTGCCGTAAAAATTCTTTGTTAAAGCCTTCTGAAGAAAAATTTCAAAGCCCTTGGCATTTCCTGTACCTGAGCTTGAAAGCTCTTCAAGCCCGAAAGTATTCTGGTCTTCAAAGCCGCTGTTGTTGGCAAGTATAATGTATGGCCGGTTAACGCTTACAGGATAGTATTTGTAATCTTTGTAATATCCTTCAACTGTAAGCCTTGTGCTTTCATCCAGCAGGTATTCAATTCCTGCAATGTAATGATCTGCCCGGATATCACGAAGGTTTTTGTTTTGGGGTGAGCCTACTATCCACAAATTAGAAGGCGACTGGTAAAATATACCATAAGATAAGTTAACAGAAAGCTTTGGAGTAACCGTAACTGAAATGCTGGTTCTTGGTGAGATATAGCTTTTTTTATTAATGAGGTCAAAATAATCATACCTGATGCCGGCTGTAAGCTTTACGCGGTTCATTAAGCTCTGGATAACTTCTGCGTAAGCGAAAGCTTTGTATGTCCTTGTGTTATCCAGTATCTTAACTGCAGGAAGTATTATATTATTCCCGGTATTAGGGTCAATATAATAAAGGGTATCGGCTTTTTTATCAATGTCGTAATCCAGCTTTAATGTTTTACCAGCTGTGCCAATTGATAAGTAAGTATTCTGCGCTATTTTATTGTTGTATTCAAGCTTAAGCTGCACATCGCTTTCCTTTGACTCATTTTTGAACACTTCATTGAAATTGCTGTCACGCTGTGAGAAGAAATAATTTGTGTAATTCCGCGATACTGATGTAACCAGGTATGAGCTGTTGTTAAGCAGGCTTTTCCAGCTGACTCCTGCGGAGTAGCTTTTCTGGTTGTTGGTAAGTATGTTCAGGTTATTCTGAATGTTCTCTTCATTATCGTTATTGAAGCGCACTTTATCCAGCGCGCCGAATGAATTGAACTCAAGTGTATTATTGCTGTTCAGCTTAAAGAAAACTTTTGCCTGGAAGTCAGTGTACTCAGGCACAAAAGAAAATCCTGCCGCATTGAAGATAAGATCAAGATAGCTTCTGCGGGCAGAAATTAACCAGCTTGATTTATTTTTCTTTGAAATAGGTCCTTCAAAATTAGCGCCAAAACCGGTTCCGCTTAAATTTATTTTCCCGAAGAATTTTTCTGAATTCCCCGCGCGCTGTTCAATTTCTACTACGCTTGAAAGCTTATCGCCGTATTTAGCGCTGAAGCCCCCGGTCAAAAAACTGACATTCCTAACAAAATCCAGGTTAAGCACGCTTACCGGACCCCCGGTTGCGCCCTGTGAACCAAAATGATTGATATTGTTAACTTCAAAGCCATCAACAATAAATAAATTCTCAGCAGGCGAGCCGCCCCTTACAACCAGGTCGTTCCTCCCGTCAGAGGTTAACGAAATGCCGGGCAGTGATTGTATCACTCTTCCGATATCTTCAAGACCGCCCGGGAATCTCCTGATCTCTTCGAATGTAAGTGATTTATATGAAGTGGTGACATCGTTTGGTTTCTGAAAGCGTGAATCTTCCACTACAACTTCATCGGTTGATATACCCTGCATCTCAACAATAAGCTCACGCTCAATGCCTGTTGATACAACAACATCGCTTTGAACATAAGGCTGGTATGAAACTGAAGTAAATTCCAGCTGGTAAGTTCCCACAGGGATATCAGTTATTCTGAAGCTTCCGTCCTCTTTTGACCTGGCAGTAAGCTCAGTTCCGATAACTTTTATATTAATATCCTTAAGGAATGTTTGAGTGCTTTTATCCAGAACAATGCCGGTTAACACCCCTTTTTGCTGTGAAACGGTAATTGAAACAGAGACAAACAGTAATAAAACAGTAAGAAATCTCTTCATTTATGTATTTTGGATTTATAGGTTAGATAAAAATAATAACTTAAGAGAATTAGCAAAAGTTCCATTTAAAGCACAGTGTAATAACCTGCACAAATGGAACCTTAAAACAGGATGGATGAATTTTAGAAATCTAAAATATGCAAAAATTCCGTAAACCGGATCTATTTTAAAATGCAGATGCTGTTTTATCGGTCTGTAAAGCCGGAATTCAAAAGTAGCTCCGTTACTTTATCGATCTGTCAAGGAAGATTTCAAAAGTAGCTCAGTTACTTTATCAAAATCATTTTTTTTGTTTCGGTGAAACCGCCGGATATTAATTTATAAAAATATACGCCGCTGGGAAATGCAGAAGCATCCCAGCTGGTTTCATAGCTGCCCGCATTTACATTATCGTTCACTAATGTTGCAATTTCGCTGCCCAATGAGCTGTAAATTTTAACTGCAATCCTTGATGCTGTCGGAATATCAAACCTGATCTTTGTTACAGGGTTAAAGGGATTGGGATAGTTCTGTTCCAGCGAAAACTTTTCAGGTATTTCAGATGAAACATACTGAATGCCAATTGTTGAAGAATATTTTATAGTAATAAAATCAGTATTGTTTGCATTATCGCTGGCTCCGGTTACATAAACGTTGCCCTGGTTATCAACAGTTAAAGCATTGCCGCTGTCAAACTCATTACCGGAGCCGTTATAGCTTTGTACCCACTGCTGCACACCCGCTGAATTGTATCCTATCGTTACCATGTTCTGCGGATTTCCGGCACCATCGCCGACAATACCGGTAACGTATACATTTCCGTTTTCGTCAGGTGCTACCCAGTTGCAGTAATCATTGCTTGTACCGGGTCCGCTGTAGCGCGCAACCCACTGCTGCACTCCGCCCGAGTTATATTTAATTGTGCAGTAATCATCACCGGTGCCAACACCTGCGCTGTTGCCGGTTACATATACATTTGCCTGGTTATCCAGAATTATATTCCATGATTCATCCCAGCCATCGGGTCCGTCATACCGTTGAACCCACTGCTGTGCACCTGCATTATTATATTTTATAGTACAGTAATCCGGGTCAGCGCCTGAACCGTAGCTGTAACCTGTAACATATATGTTGCCGCTTGCATCAATCGCATTTGAAGAAGGAAAATCTTCGCCGTTACCCGGACCGTTATAAAATACTGCCCAGATCTGGTTTCCGTTCGCGTCATATTTAATTGTAATGTAATCCTGGTCAGAACCTGTTCTTGTAACTGCCCCTGTAACGTATGAATTTCCGGAGTTATCTATCTGTATTGAATTGCCGTAATCATCGTTATTTGCGGAACCGTTATATCTTACAGCCCATTGCTGCACACCGGATGAATTGTATTTAACAGTACATATATCATCCCCTGAACCTGAGCCAAAGCTGAATCCGGTAATATATACATTCCCTGTGTTATCAATCTGCATGGAATATACTTCATCATTGCCATTGCCCGGACCGTTATAATGAGATGCCCACTGCTGAACACCGGCAGAATTGAATTTTACCACGCAGTAATTTCCACCGGTAGTTCCGGATAAATAAACATTCGATGCATTATCTACTTTTACCATGTAAGAATCATCATTGGCTGAATTACCGGGTCCGTTATATCTGGCTGTCCACACCTCTGTGCCGCTGCTGTTATATTTTACAAAGGCAAGGTCCTGACCGGTACCTGAACCGGTGCTTGCGCCCGTAACATATACATTACCTGCGGCATCAACAAAGATAGAGGTAGCCTCATCATAGCTGTTACCCGGACCGTTGTAGCGTTTTTCCCAAACAGTAGATACCTGCGAGAATAAAATACCGAGCGTCAAATTATAGATAATAAAAAACAGAACTGATCTTTTCATAAGATATTTATTTAATTAAAACCATTTTTTTTGTTTCAGTAAATCCGGCTGTTTCAAGAATATAAAAATACACGCCGCTTGCCAGATTTGAAGCATCAAAGCTTACTTCATATACTCCGGCTGCCTGGTATTCATGTACAGGAATATTTATAATTCTGCCGCTTATATCATAAATACTTAAATTAACATCAGATGATACAGGAATAGAATACCTGATCTTTGTAACAGGGTTGAAAGGGTTAGGGTAATTTTGAGATAAATTATAATGTTCAGGTATTTCCTGTGAAACAGGGCTGATGCCAATTGGAATTTCATACACAACTGAAATTGACCATGATTTCAGCATTCCAGTATCAGGGGATCTTCTGTCAAAAATTTTCAGGATCCAGGGACCGGAAGCTGATAAATTATTAAACTGATTTAAAGCGAAACAGGGTCTGAAATAACCCGTATACGGCGGAAAGCCTGATCCGCAGATAGGTGAGGCTGACGAATCCGAAAATTTAGTGCCTATCAAATTATCCAATGAACCGCCGCGCTGGTAGAGCAATGTATCTGTTTTGCCTTCATGTTCAAGCATTAAG
>JAPUEV010000217.1 GCA_027492415.1 Ignavibacteria bacterium | reverse complement strand
TTATGGATATAGCAATAGGTATTTGTCTTGGTTTGGGGCTTGCGGCAAGCTGCGGTTTCCGTGTATTTGTCCCTCTTTTGATAAGCAATATTGCGTCAATGATGGGTATAGTCCACATTGGCGGCGGATTTGAATGGATGGGTTCCTGGCCTGCATTTGCCATTTTTTTGACTGCAACGGCTGCGGAAGTTGGCGCGTATTACATTCCGGTTCTGGATAATGCGCTTGATACAATTTCTGTCCCGTTGGCTGCAGTTGCGGGTACGCTGCTATCGGTAACATTTATAACTGATGTGCCGCCGATGGTACAGTGGACGCTTGGTATTATAGTAGGCGGCGGATCCGCTGCTGTGATAAAAAGCGGAGCAAGCATGGCGCGATTGAAATCAACAGCCTTCACTGCCGGCTGGGCTAACTGGATAGTGGCAACATTTGAGCATGTAACATCTTTTGTGATGAGCATACTCACGGTTCTTCTTCCGGTTGTAATGGGTGTAATGGCGCTGGGTGTGCTTGGGTTTTTTGCATGGCGGCTGGGAGTGAAGCGGCCAGCTACAATGAAGAACCATGATTCAAAGATCAAAGGATGAACATGATTCTTGTAGGCGGCTGGCTTGCCTGCCGTATTTTATATACAGGCGGGCGAGCCCGCCTGCTACATGTTATCAAATCCAGCTGCATTTCTATAAGTGTAGAAGAATGAAGAAAATCATATGAGAAAATATATATTACTTTTGTTTTTGCTTCCGTTTTTTGTTAACTGCTCAAAACTGAGCGAGTTTACTTCGAGTGATACAAAAAATAAGAAGTCACTGACGACCGTTATTTCTTCTGATATAAAGCCGGACGAGAATACTTACGGCGTTGTAGCCGGTGCGCTGAAATGGACTGACCCTAACTTCCCGCCGTTCAGCAACACACACAGAAAAGACAGGGAATTTTACGAGCTGCTTAAAACACAGGGGATAAAGCCAAGGAATGTTACGCTGTTGATAGATGATGAGTCAACGGTTAGCGCAATGAAACAGGCAGTACTTGATGCACTGGAAAAAGCGCCGGAGGGCTCAACGTTTATTTTTTACTACGCAGGGCATGGCGTAAAGGATAACGACAACACAATTTACTTTGCAAGCTATGATATTACTTCAGGCAGCTACAAAAAAACCGGATTTGATGTAAACTGGCTGGGTGATGCTGTGCGCGATAAGTTTAAAGGCAGGCTTGTATGGCTGCTGGCTGACTGCTGCTACTCCGGGGCGCTGCTTGATGAGGCTAAGAAGATAAATTCCGCAGGAAAAAATGTGATCGCGTTAACATCAGCGGCATCGTGCAACATATCAACGGCTAACTGGACCTTTACGCAGACAATTATTGATTGCCTCTCGGGGCTGCCGCTTGCGGATAGAAATAGTGACGGAGTGATCTCGATAAGCGAAACAGGTACTGAACTTGGCGACGCGATGAAATTCCGTGAAAGGCAGATGTGCGGTTTTCAGTTATTCGGGATTGACGAAACAAGTCCCCTGACAAAAAGTAACGGTAATGTGAAAACAGGCAGCACAGAATATGCTCCCGGTTCATATTATATGGCGCGCAAAGGCAGTGAATTTGCGCCGATCAGAATTTTGAGCTCAGATAAAAATACCGCATTATGTGAGTTTTATGATTACAGCGATAAATCAGAAGTAAAGATTAATTCTTCAGAGCTTAAGCCCATTTATTTTGTAAAATACTCCAACGGTGATAATGTTAAGGTCTCCTGGGAAGGCAAATGGTATGACGCAGAAGTTAAAAAATCACAGAATGATTTTTATTATATAAAGTATGCAGGCTATGATGATTTCTGGAATGAGTGGGTTGCTTATGACAGGATAAAAACAGGGAATGAAAAAACAGCACAGGTTGAAGAAAACGGAGCATGGTACCCGGCTGAAGTACTTGAAGAATCGGGCGGCAAATATTTCATCCGTTATACAAATTACAGTTATGTATGGGATGAATGGGTAGGTAAAGAGAGGATAAGGTTCTGAGAGTTTATTAATATTAAATCCCGGGCTTTAGCCCGGGACTTAAATAATTAATTATATCTACTTTACCAATACCATTTTCTTTGTTGCATGAAAATTGCCGGCTGTAATTTTGTAGAAGTATACACCGGAAGAAAGCAATGAGGCATTAAGATCCGCAGTGTATACGCCTGCAGTTAAGCTGCTGTTGATAAGCACGGTAACTTCTTTACCGGTGATATCATACACAGCAAGCTTTACATATCCCGCTGCCGGAACAGAGAATTTAATTTTAGTCACCGGATTAAACGGATTGGGATAGTTCTGCCAAAGCGAGAATTCTGACGGAATTCCGCTTACGGGATCTATCCCGACCGGCGCTGAACAAATAAGGCTTGTGCACTTAGCCCTGGAGCTATCCTGTGTAAGCCATACAACAACGCATGAATCCGGATTGGGTGAGTTCCAAACTCCCGCCTGCACACCTCCAAATCCGGTAGAGCCGGGCGATGTATTTATCAGCATCGGTATAGAAATATTGCCTTTATTGAATTTCCTGTACCAGTGTTTATTATCCCCGGTTGAATAGGCCAGAACGAACCTTCCGTCTCCTGAATCAACTGACTGCATGCTGATGCTTGTACAGGCTTCTGCGGAATTTTCAATAATGTATTGGGCAAAACTGCCGCCACCGTTTGTTGAATAGAGAAGGCGGTAATCCCATTGGTTTCCGATTGATTTTCTGTAACCTATTGCAAGCTTATTATTCAGAAAATTATTTCCTTCGCAGCATACGCCTGATATATTTGAGCTTTCAGTGACCACATAGGTATTGGCAGAATCAACTGATACTCCCCAGTCCGCGCTCCACGCCACATAAATATTCTGGCTTCCTTCTAGATTATACACCGTATACACTTTGCCCTGGTTGTTTACATCATCCTGCTGAAAACAAACGTCGTGATATATGTATGCCGGGGCCTGGCCATTGGAGTTCCACCAAAATGACCCGCCACGGTTCGGCAGCATAAAAACAGGTTGATCGCCAATTCCAAGTGGGGAGTGGAACACCCCTATCCTCGTTCCTGCTTTAACCCCTGCTGAATCATAGGCTACGGTCATATGAACATATGGCGCTGCCGGGAACATAAATTGGTCAGTGGAGAATTTTGGATTATAATAGTTAACACCAGTTGAGTTTGAATAAGTCCTGAAAGGGTACGGCGGGGTAGACTGGCCATTCATGATGTTAAATTGAAAATAAAACACTGATGAGTTCAGAGTATTTTCTGCTCCTGCGGCGCAAAATAAAATTGTATCACTTCCGCTAACAAGCGGAAGTATATCAAGCTCACCCTGCCTGAATTTATATGTACTTGATATAAATCTTGTAGATCTTAATATCCATCCTATGCCGCCGTCATATGAAACATAAACACTGATTTCGCTTGTGGAATCAGCGTTATTTTTTGTGACCGCAGCAAAAATTGAACGGGAATACAAAGTTGATGCTATAGAAATTGCTTTACAGTTAACTCCTGCAATTGATGATACCTGGTAATCAGGGTGATCGTTAACCGGGTCTACCCCCGGATTATTTTTTGACGGACTGCTTAAAATATCCGCGGAATAATTTTGCTGATGCGAAATGCTTCCGTACATTATATCAAGTATCCCCTGGTATCTGAGAGTTGCGGAAAGGTCGCCGCGCTTTCGCGATGCAATCAGTTCATTGATAATATTTTGTTCCTCTGCGCTTTTAGACACCGAAACGGTGCTGTTAAGGGTACCCGGTCCCGGGTTATATTGCTGTGCCGCTATTGGCATTATCATTAAAAGGATCATTAACGCTGAAAAATATTTGTTCATATTTAGAAAAATTAAATTTATTAACAACAGCACTGATGCGAAATTACTTCCCCGATACCTGCTCTACAAAGAAAAATTTATCAATTTTAGACTATTTAATTTAGTAGAAAGCAACATTTATTGAAGAATAATGAGGATTTTGACTGTTTTTTTAGGTAAATTTGTGACTATGGAAACAAGGGTATATTATGGCAAATTATAAAGCACTGCAGATAATGCGGACATTTTCTAATGAACAGATCAGAGAGTTCGAAAAGTTTTTACAGTCGCCATTCCACTCCACAGGCAGAGACCTGCTGCCGCTGTTTGGCTACCTGAAGAAATACCATCCTGCGTACGATAATGGAAAAGCCCTGGAGCTGAATGAAATACATAATGTTCTTTCAGGAAAAAAGCAGGGGAAGCCGGCAAAGAACGACCTTACCAGGAAACTGCTTTCAGACATGTATAAACAGGCTGAGAAATTTATAACGTTAAACCAGTTTTTAGGAGATGAGCAAACATACGCACTCAGCAAAATCAGGGCATTGAACTCACCTGCTACAAACGGGCTTCTTGTGAAAACAATTGATGAACATAAAATGCGCGCTGCAAAGAACAGAAAATTCAGCATTTCAAATTTTTCCGTTGATTCAGATGTGTTCCAGGAAGAATATTCTGCTATGCTTGATAATTCAGATCTTCAGGGTCATTTCCCTGTTGCCGTCAAAAGCTTTGATTATAAGCTGATAGGTGCGCTCGCTTCTTTTTACCTTCAGCACGCGGCCTTTTTTACATTCAGGAATAACTATAATTATGACCCTTCAAATTCCGTTACGGATAAGATGGCAGGCCTTTTAGACCATAGTAAGCTACAGGAATATATAAAAAAGTTTTATCCGGCAGAATATCCATATATAGAGCTTTGTCATCTTGTTTATTTGATGTTTTTAAACACAGAAGATGTGAAACATTATTATTTGTTAAAGGAAAAGCTTTACCAGAATATCGAGGGCATTTCACACGCATATAAATTTAATTTTTTTAAATATCTTGAAAGCTATCTTATACACAGGGGGAAGGATCTCAGCAAAAAACAGGAGATGATGTCATTATCAAAAGATATGCTGAGAATGGGCATTTATTCGCACAAAGAAAATTCCGTTATGCATGTCAGGGTATACATTAATCTTACAAGAAGCTTTTACGCTAACGATGAGATCGAGTTTGCCGAAGAGTTCGTAAGAACATATAATCCAAAGCTGAAGGAAGAATTCAGGGTAAATATGTTTAACCTGGGAATGACATATGTAATGCTTGGCAGAAAAAAATATGATACCGCAATGGATTATCTCGGGAAGGTAAAGAAAGATACACCTGACAGGGAACATTCAATTTACTCGCTGGATATCATGCTTAAGTACGAGCTTGGTTATTTTGATGAATCATTGTATACGCTGGATGCATACGAACATTTTATCAGAAGCCACAAAAACATCCCGGTTTCAACCAGAAACGGAAACCTGAATTTTACAAGGTTAACAAAAAGGCTAATATTAAATAAAACAGGAGGAACCGCTACAGAACCCGGTGAGCTTAAACTGGAGATAACAAACACCAAACCGCTTAATAATGCGAAATGGCTGCTGGAAAAGGCAGGTGAGCTAAAAGCTGTTTAATTTGTGAATCTGAAACCAAACCACCTGCCCTTTCGTTAAAGAATAAAACAAATTCAGACCATTTATTTGAAATATGAGCTCATTTATCAGCAGGTTACGGGAAAATAACAGGTTAAGCGTAACGGTTATACTGGCAATGTCGTGCCTGTTAAGCGTATCACTGCAGGCATTCAGGGTATATTACTCCGGATTTTATACATATCTTTTCCTTATATGGAATTTATTCCTTGCCATACTTCCGTATGTTATCAGCACACTCTTTTTGCTTTATTATAAAAAAATTAATTCAATTGTAATTACAGGAGCTGTACTCCTTGTATGGCTGCTGCTTTTCCCCAATGCACCGTACATTGTCACAGATTTTTTCCATCTTGAGCGCCGGGCAAATATTCCCTATTGGTTCGATCTCGGCCTGATACTTTCATTTGCGTGGAACGGTTTGATGCTGGGATTTATTTCACTGTATGATATTCAGACTGCGCTTGCAAGAAAGTTCGGGGTCATTAAAGGCTGGTTGTTTGCGTTATTTTCGCTGGTGCTTGGCAGTTTTGGGATATACTTAGGCAGGTATGAAAGGTTCAACAGCTGGGATGTGCTCACAAATCCAATGGAGCTTTTTATTGATATTGCAAACAGGTTCATTCACCCGTTCTCGCATCCAAGAACAATGCTTATGACAATATTATTTTCTGTGGTGCTGATTTCAGGTTACGTTACACTTGTAACATTATTCAGGCCGGGTAAAGAAGAAAAGAATTCTTTTTAGGGACATAGAGCGCCTGCCGCTGTAAAATGTCCGTCAGGCAAGCCTGACGGCTACAAATGAGATGGTGTCATCTCTTTTGGATTTAATGCTTACAGGTAAATTGCTATCTTTGCCTCTTACCATAATTAATTCTAAATAACACTCATCGAATGACTGTAATTACAGTAAGCTTATAGTCATCCGTTGAGTAAAAATCTCTAAAATGGCTGATAATAAAATTATATTTTCAATGGTGGGGGTTAGCAAAACATACCCGCCCCAGAAACAGGTATTAAAGGATATTTACCTTTCGTTCTTTTACGGCGCAAAGATAGGTATCATTGGCTTAAACGGCTCAGGTAAATCAACCCTGCTTAAGATAATTGCAGGGATAGAAGATAACTTTAACGGGGAAGTACATTTCACCAAGGAGTACAGTATCGGGCTGCTTGAGCAGGAGCCGCATATTGATGAAACCAAAACCGTGAAAGAAATTATCCAGGAAGGCGCGCAGGAAGTTGTTGATATACTGAAAGAGTATGAAGAGGTGAACAATAAGTTTTCAGAGCCGATGGATGATGATGAGATGACAAAGCTAATTGAAAGACAGGGTGAGCTGACCGAGCTTATTGACCACCACAACGGCTGGGAGCTTGACGCAAAGCTTGAGCGTGCAATGGATGCGCTGAGAACTCCCGATGGTGACGCGTTAATTAAAAATTTAAGCGGCGGTGAAAAACGACGTGTTGCATTATGCCGCCTGTTATTAAAAGAGCCTGATATACTTTTACTCGATGAGCCTACAAACCATCTTGATGCTGAATCAATTGACTGGCTTGAGCAGCATTTAAAGCAGTACAAAGGAACAGTAATAGCTATCACACATGACAGGTACTTCCTTGATAACGTTGCGGGCTGGATACTTGAGCTCGATAGAGGCGAGGGGATTCCCTGGGAAGGAAATTACTCAAGCTGGCTTGAGCAGAAAACAAAAAGATTAGAGCAGGAAGAGAAACAGGAATCAAAGCGCAGGAAGACACTTGAGCGTGAGCTTGAATGGGTGAGGATGTCACCGCGCGCAAGGCATGCAAAATCAAAGGCAAGGCTGCAGAACTATGATACTATGATGAATGAGGATACCAAGCAGAAAGAAGAGAAGCTTGAGATCTTCATACCTAACGGTCCGCGCTTAGGCAACAAAGTAATTGATGCGGTAAAGATAAAGAAAGCATTCGGCGATAAGCTGTTATTTGACGATATGAACTTCCAGCTTCCGCCTGCAGGTATTGTTGGCATTATCGGACCCAACGGCGCGGGTAAGACAACACTCTTCAGAATGATACTCGGCACGGAAAAGCCTGATGGCGGTAATTTTGAAATAGGCGAAACAGTGCAGGTTGGATATGTTGACCAGGCGCATGCTGATATTGATCCGGATAAAACCGTTTGGGAAGCAATATCCGAAGGGGCGGAATTTATTGAGCTTGGCGGCAAGCAGTTCAACAGCCGGGCGTATGTATCGCGCTTCAACTTCAGCGGCACAGACCAGAGCAAAAAAGTTGGTGTGCTCTCAGGCGGTGAGCGCAACAGGCTTCACCTGGCATTAACGCTTAAATCACAGGCAAATGTTCTGCTGCTTGATGAGCCGACAAACGATATTGATGTAAATACATTAAGGGCGCTTGAGGAAGCATTGGAAGATTTTGCGGGCTGCGCTGTGATAATATCGCATGACAGGTGGTTTTTGGATAGGGTCGCAACACATATACTGGCGTTCGAAGGTGACTCAGAGGTCTATTATTTTGAAGGCGGCTACACTGATTATGAAGAGAACAAGAAAAAGCGCATGGGTGATGTTGAGCCAAAAAGGGTAAGATATAAGAAGCTTGTGCAGTAAAGATAAATAGTGAATTGGTGAAGTGGTTTTTACAGAGTCCTGCTAAAGCAGAGACTCTGTAAGGTGCGGAAAGGTCACAAGGCGAATAAAGAGAGAAAGTTTATTAATAATGGGGGCTAAAGCCCCCTTTCTCATTAGAAACAGGTCCACGACCTAAAGGTCGTGGCAACTCAAACATCTCATTTAAAATAATGAAAGAATTTTAATCACCAATGGAGTCCCAAGCAAGAGATTGGGACTCAGAAATAAAATTTACTTTACAATACCTTTCAGCTCATTTAATTTTTCAAGCTGCCATTTTTTGCTTATAAAATTATTTTCTTCAACTGTCCTTATTAATTTATTCACATCTTCTGTATCATATTTTTCCGGTTCAGCCTTTATCCTGAACATTTTTTCTGTGATTGCGGCAAATGAGCTGTAATTTACCCGTGCGTGCGCGTTCAGGTCATTCTTATCTTTCACAAAACTGATGAATGCTTTTACAGCATCAATACCGGGCTCAAATTCATTAAGGCTGTAATAGGTCCGTATGTACAACCGCTTGATCCACCCTTTAACCTCGGTATCGGTATGCGCGGTTTTAGAAAGGAACTCTATGGCTTTGTTATACTCTCCTTTTACTTCCATAATATGCGCCATCGAAAGGTTGTAGGTAATTTCCCTTTTATCCGGCGCAACAGAATTGAAATATTTTTCCAGGTATTGCTGTGCTTCCTCAACGGGTCTGTTAAGCAGCAGCATTAGCACGGTTTCTATGAAATAATGGAAGTTAAAGGGTCCCTGCCCTGCATAATTGAATTTAACTTTTTCCATCATAAACAGCCTTACATCCAGCGATTCATCAAGGAATTCAGTTTTACCGATCCTGTACGCAGATGCGCAGTATGAAAGCATTTTAGTGAAGATCGAGAACCGCTCATAATTTTCGTAGCCATCTATAGTTTTGTAAACAAGCTCCTTCAGTTCATAAAAAGGCGCTGTATCTTCTTCTTTTTTTACAAGCTTTATTAAAAGGTTATTCAGGTAAATAAAGTTATACGCTTTTTCATCGATCCCTTTTAGCTGCACCATCAGGCTCTCAAAATCAATATTTCCCGTAAGTATCTTAATAAAATCCTTTTCGTAAATGCTGTTAATATTCCCCTTGTTAATATCCACCTTCCACATACTCCGTGAAAGCTTCCTGTAGAAATCACATATATAATATACCAGCTCATTATAAACTGCTTCTTCCAGGGCTTTATCATCAGAGCGGGAGGAGTTAAAAAAATAAATTGATTCTTCAAGAAGCGCGCTGTTAATATATGTATCGCTTTCAATCAGCATTGCCGGTGAGGCTTCTTTATATTTTTTGATTCCTTTATTGAAATATTTATCAAGGTGCCTTGTATCAAACTCGTTCATAAGCACAAGGAAATTCCTGAACTCATTCTTCCTGTTCCTTTTATAAAAATCAGTTACAATAAATTCCTCGCAAAGCACAGCAAGTGCACTTAAAAGGTTCTTCATGATATTGTAATTGTACTTTTTCCCGGGGAAAATTTCAGCGAACAGTGATTCCTCTGTCATTTTTTCTGAGTCAATTCTGTGGAAATCCTCATTGATAACAGAGTACAGCTTTATGAGATTTTTATTACTGTTAAAATAGGGCGACCTGATAAACTGCCCGAAATATTTCCGCTCTTCTTCAGAAAAGCTTTTAATGATATCCGAAGCCCTGGATTTCAGCATATAATATGACAAATAATGTTGTTAAAAATTAAAGCAAAATACCAATAAAAACGTTTAAAATCCACATTTTTTACCAAAAATAACAATAATGGGTTGTTAAAAACCATTAAAAATATCTTTGATACGGGGGGTACTGAGTGGGTAACTTTGTATCGTTAAAAGTTTTCCGGTGGGGACCGCTTGTTCAGACTGAACAAAATATCAAAACAAATAAAATTATTACATCTCCCTATCCCACCGGAGATACGCTGAATAAAGACCTGCCTGCCTTAAAGGCAAGCAGGTCTAAAAAGCGCCGGAATAAAAATTAAAAATTCTTTAAAGGAGAAAAAAATATATGAAAAGCTTAATAATAATAATCACAATTCTTTTTATCTGTTCACCGCGTGATGTCAGCACACAGGTCAGCCAGGAATGGGCAAAGAGGTTAAGCACCGCGGGCAACAATAACGATTATGTCAACGACATGACAAGTGATGCTGCCGGCAATGTTTACGTAACCGGATCAGGTTCAGGTAATTACCTGACAGTAAAATATTCCCCTGAAGGCACAGTGCTTTGGCAGGCGGCATATAACGGACCCGCAAATGACGCTGACTACGCCAATTCTGTTACAGTAGATGCTGCGGGGAATGTATATGTGACCGGCAGAAGCTTCGGCAACGGAACGGGAACAGACTTTGCGACAATAAAATATGACGCATCAGGCAACCAGTTATGGGTACAGCGTTACAACGGCACAAACAATGATGATGATGAAGCGGTATCGGTTGTTGTGGACGCATCGGGGAATGTTTATGCCGGCGGATGGTCTTCTCATGCGGGTACAGGAATTGATTATGCAATAGTGAAATACTCAGCCGCAGGCTCACAGGTTTGGGTGAGGTTCTACAACGGTTCAGGCACGGGGAATGATTTTATGAGTACAATGATAACAGATGCAGCCGGCAATATATACGCCACGGGTAAAAGCCGCGGTTCGGCTAGTGATGATGCGGCAACAGTAAAATACAGTTCCTCAGGTACGCTGTTATGGTCAGCCCGCTATGAAGGCAGTGATTTTGATAAGGGTACTGCGCTGGTGGTTGACGGCACAGGAAGCGTTATAGTTACAGGTACCAGCACAAGCGCATCCACAGGAAAAGATTACCTGACAGTTAAGTATAACAACGCCGGCGTGCAGCAGTGGGTTAAAAAATACAGCAGAACCTCAACAAGTGTTGATGAGGCAATTGGTGTTACCGCAGATGCATCGGGGAATATATATGTAACCGGCTCTTGTTCAGGCACAGGAACACCTTCGCTGGATTATATTACATTATCGTATAACAGCAATGGTGATGCAAGGTGGACACGATCTTTCACCGGCGGACTTGTGGGTGAAGATGACGTAGCTGCATCAATTGATATTGACGGCTCGGGGAATATTTATGTTACAGGCAGTGTAAAAACCAGCGGAAGTGATTTTGATTTTGGTACCGTGAAATATTCATCCGCAGGCTCGGTAATATGGTCGGTGATATATGAAGGGATCTTATCGGCTGATGACAGGGCTGTAAAGGTAAAAACCGATAATGCGGGAAATGTTTATGTAGCGGGTAATTCTTCCGGACTTTCAGGCCTGGATTTCATGACAGTAAAATATTCGCAGCCCATTGGTATAACTCCAATTGGCACAGAGGTGCCTGCTGATTTTTCTCTTGGTCAGAATTATCCTAATCCATTTAACCCAACTACAAATATTAAGCTGCAAATACCAAAGAATGGATTTGTGAAGCTGGCTGTGTTCGATATTACGGGCAAAGAAGTTGCGTTATTAGTGAATGAAGAGCTGGGTGCGGGCTCATATAATGTTGATTTTGATGCATCGCATCTTTCAAGCGGTACATATTTTTACAGGATGGAAACAAATAGTTTTACGGAAGTGAAGAAAATGATTTTGGTAAAATAAATAAACGAAATTTAAATCATAATAAAATGAAAACAATAATATTAATATTTTTAATTGCTTTTACATTTGAAGGCAGCTAACAGATAATGCCTGCGCCATCTTACATAAATCAGTTATGGAAAGCAGAATACAACGGAGCGGGAAATGAAAACGATAACCTGGCAGCCATAGTAACCGATACTGCGGGTAATGTTTTTGTAACAGGAAGCATAGAGCAAACCGGCACCTATACAGACTGGGCAACAATAAAATACAGTCCCTCGGGTGTACGGCTTTGGGTTGCAAAATATCAGGGTAGCGATGTTGATATCCCCCACGCCATTGCACTTGATAAATCAGGCAATGTATACGTTACGGGAGAGAGCTACTCTTCTACCAATGATTACCTCACAATTAAATACAATTCTTCGGGGGTTAAGCAATGGGAAAGAAGATTTGGAAGCACGGGTGAAGATATTGCCTACGGTATTGCGGTGGATGCAAACAGTAATGTGTATGTAACCGGAAGCGCTGTTAACGGAACAGGCAGCACACATTGTGTTACAGTAAAATATAATTCCGCGGGTGATCTCCAGTGGGAAGCTGATTATAACGGTACATATAACGGAAATGATAAGGGGCTTTTTATAGACTTTGGCCGTAATGGTGCTGTATACATCGCAGGGGTATCACAAAACACTGAAATATATAAGGATGTCCTGCTTATAAAATATAATACATCCGGAGAAGAGCACTGGGCAGAAACTTATGACGGCGCAGGGCATGGACATGATATTATTACTAAAATGGTAGTTGGCGATAACCAGCATATATACTTAACAGGTTACACCTTCGGCGAGACAACCGGCAGAAATTATTTAATCATGAATTATAATGGCTTAGGTCAGCGTGTATGGGCAAGAACATATAACGGACCGGCAAATGATGAAGACCGTGCGGTTTCACTGGCTGTTGATGCTGATGGAAATTCCTATGTCACGGGATACAGCAAGTCAAACTCAACCGGGTTTGATTACGCCACTATAAAGTATGATAATGCCGGCACACAACAATGGGTTAAAAGAGTTGATGGCGGCAGCAGTTTTGATGAATATGCAAGAGATATAGCAATTGATGAAAGCGGCGATGTATATGTTACGGGAGTATTTGAAACGACAACCGATAATTACCAGCTTGCTACGGTAAAATATAATTCGGCGGGCACACAGAAATGGCTCAAGAAATTCGTTAATCCTTCGGGTAAGGTCAGCGAAGGCAATAAGATCGTTCTAGACAGGTCAGAAAATATTTTCGTCGGCGGCTCTATTGATGTTTCCGGAGCCAATAACGGTCATTACAGAGATTTCCTTGTAGTAAAATATTCACAGAGCCAGTATGTTATTCAAAACAGAAATACCCCGCCTGTCACTTT
>JAPUEV010000216.1:7934-13297 GCA_027492415.1 Ignavibacteria bacterium | reverse complement strand
ACTTTACCGCTTTCACCAGCCATCCAGCCATTAAGCTGGGTTGTGAAATATACATCATTCATTATTTCTGTTGTTGTGAAAGCCTGTGACCAGTTAGTGCCTGCATTAGAAGTTTTATATATTTTGTAGTTCAATGTATTTGTTCTTAAAAGAATAAAACCATCATTTGCATTAACAAACTGGAGTTTATATGTTGAACCGTTCTCAGGTAAAGCTAAAATATTCCAAACTGCCCCCCCGTTAGTAGTTTTGCTTACTGTTACTGTAGAAGCCCCTGAATGATCAGAGCCTGAAACTCCTGTAACAAAGCCTGTTGAGCTGTTGATAAAATACACACCATCAGCATTTAAAAGGTTGGTTGTAGCTGAATTCACCCAATTTTGTCCCCCATTGGAAGTGTAAAGCAGGCGATCACCGTAATTAGCTGCCCAGCCTGTTAGCGGATTGATAAAATTAATATCATAAACCGGAGCCTGAGAGCCCTGGTTGATAATTTGCCAGTTAAGTCCATTGTTGGAAGAGGTAGCTACTGTTCCGCTATAACCTGTTGCAATTAATTGCGAAGCAGAGGCAGAAGAGATTTTTGTAATTGCTGCCGTAACTGTTGCAGCAAGCGACCAGTTTACTCCACCATTTGAAGTTACATAAACATTATTATTGTTTGTTGAAAAGCATCCTGTTGTGGAATTAAGAAAGAATACTGAGTATGGCTGAAAAGTATTGCCGGTAGTCTGCTCAACCCAATTTACTCCACCATTAGTTGTTTTGCAAATATTTCCATTGCCAACAGCAGCAAATCCTGTGTTATCATCCAGAAAAGATAATCCGGTCACAGCATTTGATAATGTTGCCAAAGTTACCCAGCTTACACCGCCATTTGTAGATTTGATAAATTTGTTATCCTGGGAAGCATATACCGTTAGAGCACTTCTCATATTTAAACAATTAACAGCTGTTGAATTCAGAGTATTAATACTCCATGTAACACCGCCGTTTGTAGTTGTTAAAATTTTTCCGGAATGACCCGAAGCAACCCCGGCTGATGCATTATAAAATCTGATAGAAAGTAAAGTGACTGCCGTACCGGAAGTTTGGGCTGTCCAATTGTTTCCGCCGTTTGTGGTTGTTAATATTTCACCTGCTCCCCCTGCAATCCACCCGGTTTGAGCATTTACAAAATAAATATCATTAACAGAATTTGTTGTAATACAGTATTGATTTACCCATGTGATTCCGCCATCAGTGGTTTTACGCACAAGTCCGGTGCCGCAAACCCACCCGGTATTTGTTGCAGGCAGAAAGTAAGCACTTGTATAACCGGGGTAATAATTCTGAACCTGCCACTGGCTGAATGATACAGCGGCAGAAAAAAAGCAAAAGAATAAGATTAATAGATTTTTTTTCATAGTCCTCAGGAAAAATTAATAAGTTAAGTCAACAAAGTTAATCCTCACCGCAGAGCCAAACAAAGAAAAATATCTATTTTTGTGAGCCGGGTTTTAGTGTATATTAAGGATTAAATTGATTTTTAACATTAATTTAGCCATTTTTACGTGAGTTAATCTATGATAAATACTTCCGTAATTTCAATTCTTCGCAGCCTGTCAGTATCAGAAATTAAAGAATTTGACAAATTTATAATTTCTCCATTTTTCAATAATCAGCCCAGTTTGACAAGTTTTTACAAAGCTCTTAAAAAACATTATCCCAAATTTGATGAAAAGAAGATTAACAGGAAAGAAGTTTTCAGGTCACTTTATCCCGATAAGCCGTATAAGGATGATGTTATTCGACGGCTGACATCTGACCTGAAAAAGCTTTTTGACAGCTATATGTACAACAAGGTTACTGAATCAAACCCAATCGAAGCGGGCTTCCTGAGATCTTTTGAATATATAAGAAGGGGATTGGTTAAGGAATCTGAAAAAGAGCTTGAACAGATAAACAGGAATCTGCACGCCAATGATCTTATCTGTAATGAATATGTAAAGAACAGGCTTGATTATGAGGACCGTTTTGTCCAGATAAAATTAAGTACCAACAGGCAGTCAGAAATATCCGGTCATTTTATGAGTGAGGTAGAGTATCTTATCTATCATTTCATATTAAGACTGGCATATTACCTTCATAATATAAGAGCAAACAGGATAATATTTAATATCAGCGATAATAAGTTCATTAATGATTTTATTTCCCTGATAGACCTGAAAAAAATTGATGAGCTTATGAGCATAACCAGCGGGTCAAATAATATCCGCAAGGCTATGAGGGTATATGTACTTTTTATCCTTAATAATCTTTATGAGGATAATGAAACATATTTCAAAGAATTAAAGGAACTGCTGCCTGAAGCTATTAATTATTTCCAGGAGCATGAAAAGTATAATGTTTACCAGATAGCAGAATCTATATGCTGGGTTAAAATGGCAGGTATTGACCGTGAGCGGTACCGTCGTGAGCTGTTTGAGATCAATAAAATGCGGCTTGATGCGGGTGTTTATATGCCCGATGGTAAAAGCATGAGGCTGCTTTTATACAGGCAGCTGCTTATCAATGCACTGCAGATAAACGAAGTTGACTGGGCAGAAGAATTTGTTGAGAAATATTCAGGAAAGCTTCCTGAAACAATCAGGGAGAACATGACGCAGTATGCCAAAGCCAATTTGCTTTTTGAAAGAGGCAAGTTCGAAGAATCAATGGCGCTGCTTAATAAAGTGGATTTTGATATTTTTACACTGAAATATGATGTAAAGAATTTAATGCTGCGTAATTATATTGAGCTGAACTGCATAGAAGAAGCTTTATCATTGATTGATACATACAAACATTTTATAGCTAAAAATAAAGGTGTATCAGAGTATTACAGGGAGATCACTGAAAATTTTCTGAAATACTGTAAGTATTTAATTGATCTTAAGAACGGCAGCTCAAAACGAAATTCCGGGGATATTATGAAAGAGCTTGAAAAAGATAACACAGTGAACTTTAAACAATGGTTCATTAAAAAACTGCGAAATTAACATTCCGCAATTTGAATATTATGAAAAAGCCCCGCCCTGAAGAAAGCAGCGGGGTTTTTTCCTGAGGGGAAAAGATAAAAACTGATTATTTTTTCTTTCTTTTTAACCCTGCAAGCAATGTCATTCCAAGAGCAAACACTAAAGGCATTTCAATTCCGAATAATCCGCATTTTTTGCCTTCATCTTTAACGGTTGCTGTCATTTCAACATCTTTTTTCAGGTCAGCCAGGGTTTTTTCCCATACAACTGATTTTCCGTCTTTGCGTCCATCTGTCTTTAATACTTCGCCTGGGAACTCAAAAGTATAAGTCAGCTTATAGTCGCTGGAACCCATTGTTTTTGCATTTGAAGTATCCTGTAAAAGAGTGAACATGAAATCCTTGCCCTCTTTTCCTTCTTTCCATGAAGATTTCGTTTTTTCAAATCCTTTTGCTGAGGTGAGGTTGTTGAAATCTTTGAACTTGATATCCATGTAGACATGTTTTGTAGAGTCGTCAAGCTTATCTTCCATCTTAAAGCTGGTTACTTCGCTGTTAGAAGAAGTATAATTCTTTTTTGCAGTTTCTTCCTTGAAGCTGAAAGAACCAAGCTCTGTTGATGATTTCAGGTTAGACATTTTAGCCCAGTATTCAAGCTTGATGGTACCTGAGCCATCGCTGTTGAGTGTTGTTTTCTGGTTTACATTTACGCAGGCAGTAAAATAAAATGCCAGACCGAAAGCCATTGTAAAGATCAAAAAAGATTTGAAGAAATTTTTCTGTGTGATTTTCAATTTTCCCTCCGGAAGTTTAATAGTTTATTGAACGATACAAAATTATATCAATATTAAGCAATAACAAAAGAAAAAATTTGAATTATGTGAGTCCAGAAATTGTTTAAAACAACAGGAAAGTGATGAATTTAGGGAAATATCGAAGGTTTAAGTGAGCGGTAAAACCGTTTAAGTGAATTATTTTCTGTTAGTATTAATAAATAAAAACAATATTACCAGACCCATAATTGCAATCCCTCCCAGGACATTCCATACAGTAGCATATTCTCCACCGGCTTTTAATTTTACTTTTGCACTTTTAATAATTTTTAAACTGAATTCAGTTTCTTTCTGTTGGTTGCTGTTAATTTCAGCTGAATCTTTTGAAATATTGAAAGGGATATAAATTAAGAACGGGTTTGATTTATCCCATTTATTTATAAATATATTTCCATTCTTATAAGAGTATATTTTCCCGTCTTTAAGCTTGAAATTATATACTGTTTGAATTTCATCAATATTTTCATTAAGCTCATCGCTATCTACGGTTTTTGTTTCACTGGCTGATGTACAGCCCGAATAAAATATAAAACAAAAAATTAAAACCGGTATAATTAAATTCAGAGTTTTATTTTTTAAGGCACTCAGCATGATAATATTAATTGATTAATAAGTTAATATTTACCTGGAATAAAAACCGAAACCAACACCAAGGGAAATTTCGAATACTCCCGGATAATCATCCTTCATAAATACTTTACGGAACTTAATATTTGGATGTATCGCAATACTTTCACTGAAACCGGTAGAAGCAAACAAACCAATTGCAATCTGCCCAAAAAAACCTTTGCGTGTGAAATCAGTGTAGTAGCCCGCTCCGGGAGAGATCATGAATAATGATGACTGTGAAAAATTGCCGTTTAAGGGAATATCAAAATTATACGATATGTGAACCGCGCTGGTACGTTCACTCCTGAAAATGTAAGTGTAGTCAAATTCAGCCCTGCCATAAGGGAATTTCCCGATCGATAGCTCTTTTGAAAGTCCGAAGTATGCTTTCTTATCTTCCAGGATCAGGGTTGGACTTATAACCAGGATAGAACTTAATATAAATGTATTGCCTGCATCAGAGGCTGAATTTTTTTTAAAATGAGTATTATTATCATGCAGGGTTATCTGTGACAGCATGTTAGTGGTTGTGAGTAAAAACAAAAAAATCAGGTAAATAGTATATTTCATACAGCAAATATAACTATTTACCTGTTAAATATTAATGACTACCTGGATTGTATGTTAAAAGTTTCTGATAAGCCTTCTGTATCGCTGCTTTGGATCTCTACCGTTATCTTCTGGTATGTAAGTCCGGTTTCGTGACCTGCTATTTCAAAATCAAACTCACCGCTCTCGCCGCTATAGATCAAGCCCGGTGAGATATTTATGGTTTTGGTTTCTATTAATGTGCTTCCGCCATATACCTTTATTGTTAAAGATAACCGCTCACCTTTTGAACGGGTTTCGCCAATATTCTTAATTTTTGCTTTAAACAACCAGTCATCACCTGTAAGTTTTAATGGTTTCCTTGAAATAATTTC
>JAPUEV010000216.1:0-7834 GCA_027492415.1 Ignavibacteria bacterium | reverse complement strand
CTTTAAACAACCAGTCATCACCTGTAAGTTTTAATGGTTTCCTTGAAATAATTTCCATAATTTTCCACCTGTCAGCAGCAGTAACTTCTTTTGTAAAAAAATTGAGAAACGAAAATGCAGTTATTAATATTATTAGAATTCCCTTTGACCTGATCATAGTTATTTTTAGTTTTATTTATTGAATGTATATTATTTACTTTTTTTCTTCTGTCTGTAACGGCCTTGTGTTAGTACCGGTTATATTGCACAGTACCAGCCCTGTAAGCCTGTCATAACTGTTATCATCGTAACCGAACTGAATATCAAGCTTCCTGTCTTTCAGGGTTCCACTGTACTCCCTGATATCATATTTTTTGCCGCTTTTGCTTTTCAATGTCTGTGGAGGAATAAACAGAGAGTCATTCCTGTATATAGCCAATACATCATCAAATGATTTATTTATATTGCCAATACTTACGGTGTCGTTTTCTCCAACAGGCAGAATTGTCATAGTGTAATCAAGGGTGCCATCCATGGTTTCACCTGAAATTGTCATGTACCAATGGTCATTGATCTCATAAGTTCCGCTGGCTTTAAGATTAGTCTGTTCTTTCTTTTTGCCGCACCCTTCTGCAAATATTATCAGTGTTAATAAAGCTAAAATGACTGCCGAATTTTTAAAAATGTTTAACATCTCACTCTCCTTATTTATTTTATTAATGTAAATTTCTTAGTACTGGTAAATATTTTATCTCCCTCAAATGCTGTAAGCCTGTAAAAATATGTACCGCTTGATAACTCGGAGGCATTAAACTGAATTTTATAGCTGCCCGCAGCCATTGTTCCATTTACCGGTAATGATACCTGCTTCCCCATAAGGTCATAAACTACAAGCTTAACAAAACTGTTTACAGGAATATCAAAATTGATATCAGTGGAAGGATTAAATGGATTGGGATAATTTTGACTCAGTGAAAAATTTCGGGGGATAGTACTGCCGTTTTGCTGTAACCCCACAAAAGCACCGCCGCCATTCGTGGTTTTAATTATCAGTCCCTGGCCTCCGCAGGCAAATACTGAATCACGGCTGTTGGTACAAACATCAAGCTCAAACAAATTTGTTGTTGTGCCTGATGTCAGCTGTCCCCAGGAAACACCATCATTGGTTGATTTAAGTATTTTACCTCCAAATCCTGCTGCATACCATGCGATATTGCTGAATCCAATTGAACCAAGATCAATTGATTGCAGGTCATTTGTGACACCGGAAACAGCCTGCACCCAGTTTGTACCTCCGTTAGTTGTACGTACAATATAGCCGCCATCACCTACAGCTATGCCTGTTGTTAAATTCAGGAATTTTATGTCACGTAAAATGTAATTTCCAAGATTTACAGATTGACTTCCCCAGTGAATCCCGCCGTCAGTTGTTTTTCTGATCACAGCAGCGGTATTATAACCGCAAATCCATCCGGTTGATGAAGTTGTGAAATTCACTGAATAGTAATTATCAGCGCCTGATTGATCAAGATTATTCGGCAGCCAGTTTGCGCCGCCATCAGTAGTTAAAAGAATTGTACCGTTATCTCCGACAACAAAACCGGCATTACTTCCTTTGAATGTTATACTGCGTAGATTTTGTGTTGTACCCGAAACCTGCGTAACCCAGCTGGAGCCGTCAGTGGTCCGGCAGATTTTTCCGTTCGTCCCGCATGTAAAGCCAACTAAGTCAGATAAAAAATATATTGAATAGAGGTATGTTACGGTAATTGTCGGCATAAAACTCCAGTTTGCGCCTGAATTAGTGGTTTTTAGAGTTAATCCGCCAAGCCCGCATGCATAACCGGTGTTATAACCGGTAAACGAAATACTGTTAAGTATTACACTTGTACCGGAGGATTGCTGTACCCATTGAGAGTTTATGGAGTTTGTCATTGCAAAAATAATCGCGGCTGTAATAATGAAGTTTAATATTTTGTTTGTTTTCATTTAGTTTATTTATTAATTAGAATTTCTTTTATTTCTTTCCCCATTTGCCAGAAAAATCAAGGCAACAATACCTAATGCAGCAGTTATGCCAAGAATTACAGGCAAAGGATTATTTTTCTTTTTGAATTGTACCTCAGCGCTTATTACATCAAACAGGCTGAAACTCTGGTAAAGCGAGCCTGTGATATTTTTTCCCAGTGAATCTATTGCCGGTCCGTTATAAATGATTTGAGATTTATTGTTAATTGCATAACTTAGGTAAATGTTATGTATATCATCATTAAACGATTTGCCGTTTTTAAGATCAAAACTAAATATTCTTGTTATATCATTGTGTTCACTCTGTATAGTTTGACTATCTACAGTTTCTATGTTTGATGAAGAGCATCCGGCATAAAACATTACAGAGAAAAGTAATACTTGTGTTGTAAAACCCGTTAGATATTTATTTATTATTTTTAGAATCATTTATTTTCCTTTTCCGTTTTCAGGCTTTCCTTCCCGTTTATAATTGTATCATAAACGGGAAGTGCTTTTTGCCTGACCCCCTGTGAGATGTTTGAGGTGTTGTTCAATTATGTTATCCTTTTTCCGGAAGGAATTCCATCTCACAGGAATTTTATGTGCAGCAAAATTACTTTAAAGGGGTACGGTATTGCAAAGAGTTTTATTGATAAAAGTTTATAGATTATTCATCAAATTTTCGAGATTCGCAGTATTTTTTAGAAATATGGCTATTTAATTGAATAAACTGTATATTTGTTTACAATAAAAGTTTATGAATATAAGGTTTGAATGGCTGAAAATAATTTATTGCTGATCTTAAAGAGCCTGGATAAAAAAGAAATGAAGGAATTCAGACTCTTTGTTTATTCGCCGTTCTTTAATTCTAATCAAAATGTCAGCAGGCTATTTGATGAAATTACTGGAAGCAGGAATAATTTTTCCGTCGGAAAAATAGATAACAGGGAAATTCATAAAAAAATATACGGAAAGAAACCTTGTAAGGAAGAGAACATTAAGACCCTTATTCACCTTTTAACAAAGCTTGCTGAAAAATATTTAGCATATAAGGAGTTTACAGGCAATCCGGGGGACGAAAAAAATAAGCTCCTTAAGGCTTATGATATCCGAAACATTGATAAGCTTTTTAAAAAGCTGGAAATATCAGAAAGAGAAAAGCTGGCTGAAATAAATTCAATTAACCTGAATATACTTTACAGAAAGAAGTGGTTTGAAAAAGCTGTAATTGATTATTACTCCTCACGGGGAATTGAAAAAGAGCTGCACCAGGCTGAAATAAGATTAAGCGAAATAACCATTGCAGTATATTTTATAGAAATGTTCAGGCAGTATAATATGTTCTGGAGGCTGGATTACGTTGATTATGAAATAGATAAAGAACTGGTTATACCGGTGCTTAATATTACAGATATTGAAAAAATTGATGAGATATTAAAAAATAATAATTACAAATATTATCCGCTTTTCGAGGCATATTATTGTTTATACCGCTCAATAGATGAAAATGAACAAACTGCCGCACTTTATATGGAGAGGTTCATGGCTATTCTTGAAGATAAAGATTCGGTAATAGAAAAAAGCGAACAGTTCGTGCTTTCAACTATACTTGTGAATTTTATTCATTACCTTTACAGGAAAGATTTTATTAAATATGAAAGAAAATTATTTGAAGCATTTAAATTACTTTTAAAGCTCTACAAATATTCCGGGGAAAAATACCTTAGGCTTACTATTTATACCAATTTGCTTCGTTTTGGGGTTCAGCTGAAAGAATTTAGCTGGAGCAGGGAGTTTATTAAAAAATACAGCCCTATGCTGGAAGAAATTCACCGTGAAAACATGGTTAATTACGGCATGTGCTTTGTTTCATTTGCTGAAGGTAATTTTGAAGTGGCATTAAAATATGAATCAAAAATTGATTACAAAACAATGCAGATGAGGTATTATATGCGCGATGTTAGATTGTGCTCCCTGTATGAATTGGGTGAGCATGAAAGCGCATTAAATTTAGTGGATTCATACAGGCACTTTATCAAAAATGAAAAATATTTTAAAGGAGAGCTTAAAATACAGTATAAATCATTTATTGAGTTTACCAATGAGCTGATAAGGTTTAAGAACGGCAGCAAGCGTGTGAACCCGGAAGAGCTGCTTAATAGAATAAACAGCACTAATACTATCCGCAAAAAATGGTTAATTGAAAAAACAAAAGAATTAATTTAGCTTAATGGCAGAAAATAGCTTTGTAAAAGTAAATAATTCCGCGTTTCATTTAAGCGGTAAGCCGTTCAGGTTTGTTGGAGCAAATGTATATGAGCTTGCGAATGTAGAGAGCAGTATTACGAAAAAGATCATTGAAGATGCAGCTTCAGCCGGATTCAGTGTTTTAAGATTCTGGCTGTTTGAAAATAAACCGGTTAATGAACAGGTAAGCAAGCTTAACGAAATATGTGATGCGGCGAATCCATACGGAATAAAACTTATAGTCTCACTTGCTGATAAATGGGGCTACCTGCAGAATTATAAAATAGATGAAGCCTGGTATAAAGGCGGTTACAGGGATGATTACCTGAAATATGTTAAGGCAATAACCGGTGAATTTAAGAATCGCAGCGAAATAATGATATGGGAATTGATAAATGAACCGGAAACCGATTATTTCGATATTTTTTATGAATTTGCAAAAACCGCATCTGAAGAAATAAAGAGTGTTAATTCAAACCATTTGTTATCAGTTGGGACAGTTGGCGGGATAGGTGATAAGTTCGGTTCATATTTATCAGTTTTCAAAAAATCCAATTTCAGGAAACTGTATTCATTAAACAGCCTGGATACAGTTTCGCTGCATGATTACAGCTACGATTCAGGTATATTTGAAAGACTTGATATCTTATACAGGTTTAAAGGTGAGCTTAAAAAAGCTGAGCGGTATTCAGGTTTAGGCAGCAGGATAGAGAAACCATTTGCCGGGCTGGATAGTTATTTCCTTAAAAAAGGAAAATTAGTCCGGTTCCCGTTAACCCTTCGGTGGCTTTGGAACATCTATAATAAGAGGGATGTAAGCTTCGCAAAGAGTATTAACAAACCGGTTTACGTTGGCGAAATAGGATTTAAGAACATTCCGGGCAGAGATAGAGTTAAAATTATGGATCTGGATATTGTCTCAAAATTCAAAAACGGAATTACCGGAATAATGCTCTGGTCTTTTGAAGCACAGGGTTGGAATAAAGACGGCCATGATTATGGGTTTAGTATGGGAGAAGGCATTGAAGAAGTAGTAAAGAAATGGAATAATATATAACATATAAATTTAATAACATGAAAATACTTGAAACAGAAAGATTGCTTTTAAGGAACCAGCAGCCCGAAGATGCAGATGTACTTGCAAAAATGTACGGTGATGCGGAAGTAATGCGTTTTATCGGCGATGGTAAAACATTCCCCAGGAGCGCTGCAGAAAGCTCAATTACAAAATGGAATGATTACGAGAGAACACACGGCTTTACAAGCTGGGCAGTTATCCGCAAGGAGGATAATGCGTTTATAGGCAAATGCGGATTTAATTATTTACCTGATAACAGCGATATTGAGCTATCATACATGCTTGATGAACCATATTGGGGCAGCGGTTATGCATCTGAAATTGCAAAAGCAGTGCTTGAACACGGAATGAAAAAGCTGAATTTGAAAAGAGTCGTCGCACTTGTCTATCCCCAAAACTCACCCAGCATAAGGGTAATCGAAAAAACAGGAATGAAATACGAAAAAGAGTGTGAGTACTTCGGTGTAAAGCTGCTGATGTATTCGATAAGCTGATATCGATACAGGAAGCTTTATATACAGGTTTATTATTTTTTTACAAACGTATATTACTTTACCAGTATCAATTTTAGAATTTTGCTTAATTCAGATTCGCCGTTTGTTACTGAAACCCTGTAAAAATAAATACCGGATGCAAGCTTACTGCCGTTAAATATGACGGAATGATAGCCGGCTTCACGGAATTCATGCAGTACATCTGATACTTTTCTTCCGAGAACATCAAATACAACTATAGATACTTTTCCGTCAAACGGCATTTGAAAATCTATTTTCGAGTCCGGGTTGGAAGGATTCGGATAGTTCTGGCATACCTCAAATTTTACAGGTTTTTCTATTGCCGCTTCACCTGAATTTTGCGGATAGAAATATTCAAAGTTTCCGTTATAATCCGTTTGCTTTATTCGGTATAAATATACCCCTGTGTTAAGATCATTATCAGTAAATGAATAAACGACAGGTTCGTTTGTTGTTCCCTTGCCCGGCACAAAAGCAATCTGTTTCCATGAAGAAAAGCTGCCTCTGCCGGAGTGCTTTCTTTCAATATTAAAGCCTGAATTATTCATCTCCGTCAGTGTATACCAGCTAAGCAGCGCGTTACGCTCCTTTACTGTAACTGTAAATGAACCCATTGTAACCGGAAGGGTAATATCATAATATCTCCCAAAATAATTAGAGGGAAAGTTACCTGCGGTAGTAAAGCTGCCTCCAGCGTAAAGATCAGGGCCGTAAAATATGAGGCTGTAGACGGTTGAATTTGTTCCGCTTCCTACGGCAGAAAATGTTGTACCGTTCCATTTAGCAATACGGTTAACTGAAACTCCGTTTGCACTTGTAAAATCACCTCCGGCATAAACATCAGAGCCAAGTGCAGTAAGAGTACGTACAGTATTGCTCATCCCTATTCCCAGACCTGTCCATACTGAACCATTCCATTTTGCGATATACGGCCTAAAAGTTCCGCTAACCATATTAAAAGCGCCGCCGGCATATAATGTACTTCCTGAAACAGTCAAAGCATATACAGTGTTATTTACGCCGGTACCTAATGCCGACCATGTTGAACCATCCCATTTAGCAATTCTGTTAACCGTAACACCGCCTGCTGTGGTAAAATCACCTCCAACATACAGGTCAGTTCCCATTACAACCATCGAAAAAGCCGCACCGTTTAGCCCTGTTCCCAGGGCTGACCATGAAGAACCGTTCCATTTAGCAATCCTGTTGACCGTTACCCCGCCTGCTGTAATAAAGTTTCCGGCTGCATAAAGATCTGTTCCAATCATTACAAGGGAAGTTACAGTAGCGTTGATATTCATACCGCTGCCAAGCGGGGTCCATAATCCTGTCTGCCATTTTGCTATTCCATTAACAATAATTCCATTGGCAGAAGAAAACGATCCGCCTGCATAAATATAGTCATCTTTTGACACCAGGGCACTGACCGGTGAATTCTTACCGCCTGCAAGAGCCCACCATGAATAACCATCAAAGGCTGCAATATAATTAGCATTAATGCCGCCAATAGAGGTATACACTCCACCTGAGTATAAGATGTTTTGCATCACAGTAAAAGCAACTACATCTGAAGACGCGCCGTTACCCGGACAAATTGTTGACCATGATGAACCATTCCACTTTATTAATCTTAAAGCGCCAAGATTGTTTGCTGAAGTAAACGTTCCGCCAACAAACAGGTTAGAGCCTAATGCCGCCAGGCAGGTTACCCCGTTGTTTGCCTGTGAGCCTAACGCAGCCCAATTAACTCCATTCCATTTTGCAACCCTGTTCATACCTCCATCACCGCCGACTGAAAAATATCCGCCGGCAAAAATATCAGAGCCTATTGCGGCAAGGCTGTATATATTTGAGCTGCTTAACTGCGTGCCTAATGCAGACCATGAACCGCTTTCCCATTTGGCAACACCGTTAGCCGAAACTACCCCGGCAGTGGAAAATAATCCGCCGGCATATAACGCGGAGCCCATTACCAGCAGCGTGTTGACCTGTCCGTTAATTCCGG
>JAPUEV010000215.1 GCA_027492415.1 Ignavibacteria bacterium | reverse complement strand
TTTCGGTAATGTGATAAGACTTAAGAAAAGCTTAAAAGGTGATTCACACATTGGTTTTATCGGGACAGACAGGGAAACCGGCGACGCCTATAACAGGGTACTCGGTTTTGACGGCTCTTTTAAATTGGGAGAAAAATATTATTTTAACTGGGAAGCACTTGGGTATTTCACAAAAGAATTAAATGATACCTTCCTCTATGATAACAAAACCGTTATCAATAAGAATGGTAATACTCCCGGGTTCAACGGTGAGAGCTTTAAAGGCTTTGGAGGAATATTCAGCTTTCAAAGAAGCGCAAGGCACTGGAACGGTGAAATATATTTAAGCCTTGCACCCCCCGAAGCAAGGCGTGAGCTGGGCTATATGGGGTACAATGATTATAAAGAGCTGGGTACCTGGCAAAGCTATGTAATTTATCCCCATAAATCATTTATATTACGGTTCGAGCCTAATTTCAGCGCAGGAATAAAATATGATTATTCCGGAAAAATTAAAGAACAGTATTTTATCCCGCAGTTTTATATTCAGTTCACCAGACTCATAAACCTAAGCGGCGGTTTCCTGGCAGTGAACAATGAAAATTATTATGATATTTACCATAAAAATGTGAACAGGGGATGGCTGAACCTTAATATCAATACCAGCAGCTTTGCAACAGGCGGTGCATTTTTTGAACTGGGCAAATATATTGTAAGGTTCGAAGAGCCTTCATATGTTGGCTGGGGATGGAATGCTGAAGCCTGGCTGACAATAAAACCATTGGCTAACCTTGTCCTGGAAAATGATTATAACTACTTTGAGCTTTCTAAGGAAAGAGGCGGAGAAAAGCTTTATACAGGATATATTTTCAGGAATAAAACATCCTTCCAGTTCACACGAAAATTCTTTTTAAGGCTTGTAGTTCAGTATGATTCATTCAGCAAGAGCTTTGATATTGACCCGTTGTTAAGCTATAAATGGAATCCGTTCACGATATTCTATATTGGCTCAACGCATAATCTCGCTGATCTTGGCAAATCACCAAACCGCAGCAGGTTTATTGAAACTGAAAGACAATTCTTTGCTAAATTTCAATATTTGTTTAAACTGTAATAAATCAGAAATAAATTTTATAGGGTGATATTGTGTAAAAACGGAGATTTAACCTTTTAAAGGTGAAGTCTCCGTTTTATTTTGCTACAACACTAATGAGATTCTGAACTGTTCCGTAAAGTGACCAGAAATACTGTACATTGTAAAATAATACGTATAGTATTACTATTGTGACCTGGAACATCGAGATTAATAAATTTACAGCTTTCATAACTTTCCCCTTTATGAGTATTGGTTAACTTTTATTACTACACTAAAATAGGGTATAACGTTAGGAATCTCAATACCAGATATTAGTGATAATATTGTGTTTAGCTCAAAAGTTCCAAAATTTTTCAGTAAACACAATATATTGGAAATTTTAGATACCGCGAATACGGTAGGACTATTTTGCTTAATAAAAAAGCCGTTCGGTGAACGGCTTATAAAGATCTTTAAATATTTAAACTATTTAGCTAAGATCATTTTTACTGTTTTTGTGAAATTTTCTGCATTTATTGTGTAGAAATAAACACCGCTTGAAAGCTTTGATGCATTGAACTCAACAGTATGCTTTCCTGCAATATAAGATGCATTGATGATCTCTGAAACCTCTTTACCGCTTATATCATATACTTTGATGCTTACTTTTGAGTCAACCGGCAGGCTGAAATCTATCTTTGTTGATGGATTAAAAGGATTAGGATAGTTCTGGCTAATAGAGAATTCTGAAGGAACAGTTACATTCTTTTCAGACCCGGGGTTATCTATAACGTTCTTACCTACAGTTATTGAGCTTGTATTATTTGTGTAAAAAGGGTTCCTGTGTGACGGGTTATATGTAAATACAAAGTTATTCATATTAACTGAATAACCTTTTAAAAGGATCCTGCAGCTTACTGTCAGGTCCCTCTGTAACGCTATTGTATTGGAAAGCTCAAAGCTTTTCAGGTTTTCCGGAATCACTATTTCGCCGCTGCCTGAGATATTCTGAACTGCGGTACCGTTGAAATTGATCCTGAACTTGCTTGAATCAATAGATGAAAATTTTAATGAACCATTAACGTTTATATCACCTGCAATATTGAAAAACGGAATATAATTTGAATTTGTATTTGTAATTATTAATGCAGCGTTATTCTTTATGGTGATATTACCAATATTGATATCAGAAGTGTAGGATTCAGAAATATTGAGGTTTTCACCCTGTTCTAAGGTAAGATCAGCAAGCCTTCTGCCTGCAAGCTGTAATGAGCTTATACGTGATATTACGAGGCTGCTGGACCTTTCAAACATTACTTTGGAGTTCGGTGCGCTTATGCCAAACGGATTGAGTGCGTTTGTATGGTTAATTACAAATGTTGAACCGGTTTCAAAAACTACAGCGTTACTTACACCTATTGTATTGAAAATACTGCCAGGGCAAAGCTGTGTGAAGGTTGATCCGCTTTTGAACTTGATAGCCATTTCATCAGCTGAGTTAATATAATGACCAATTGAACCTTCAAATGTCAGGTTTCCTTTTATCTGTGCGGTAGCTGATGTGCCCAAATAAAAATTTAATGCAGGATCATTACTCAGGATCCTTAAGCTTGAACCGTTTTCAATTACCAGGTCTTCTCCTGCTGCTCCTTTAATTGTAACTAATCTTGCATTTCCTGTTGCCGGTGATAGTGTCAGGTTGGTATTGTTTTTTATTATAAGCTGGCCAATTGTTACCTGGGATACGTTGGTAACATTTAAATTACCTGAGTTTTCAAATACAAGGATATCTGTTACCATGCCAATCTGGCGGAAAGGAGTCCAGTTACCTGCAGTTGAAAAATTGGAATTAACAGAACCATTCCATGTATAAACAGTCTGTGAATCTGCAAAATTTGATAAAACTAAAAGTATGAATAATGTTGAAAAGAGTTTGGAAATTAGGTTCATATGTAGAAGAGTAATTTTATTTATTATTAAAATTTCTTCTGCTTATTCCCTAACTAATTATGTACAAATATAGCCTTTTAACATGCCACAATTCAAGTTGCTAAAAGTGTATTTTATCGTACCTTATAACCCGAGTTATACCTAAATACCCTATAGGAAAATAGGGTAGAATTCTAGGGAATATAGCTAAAGTGAATAAGGGATGTAGATTTCGATTTTTTGAGTTTTTCGCAAAAAAAAAGCGCCGCTATTTCAGCGGCGCAAGCAGTAACGATACGAAGGAGGAACAAGAAATTTTTCCGGCATAAGGGAAATGAATTTCCTCCGGTTTATTTAGTAAGGATCATTTTATTTACTTTTGTTATATTTTCCCGGCTGTTAGTTACACTCAGTTTATATATGTAAACTCCGCTTGAAAGTGATGAGGCATCAAAATTAACTGAATATGCACCGCTGTTCTGGTAAGCGGTAACTAGTGATGCTACTTCTCTTCCTGCAATATCATATACTTTCAGTGTTACATTTGCATTAAAAGGAAGATCATATTTGATCTTTGTTGATGGGTTGAACGGATTAGGGTAATTCTGGCTTAGCTGAAGTACTGATTTTTTAGTGCTGTTCGTTAAAAATAGACCTTTTATCGGAGCTGTATCTGTCCAGCTTACTCCGCCATTGGTTGTGTATACTTCAATACCGTTGCCGCCGACTGAAATACCATTATTGGCATCATAGAATGAAACTGCCTTAAGGTCATATAAGTCACCGCTGAAATAGGTATCAGCCTGCGTCCATGACATACCGCCATCATTAGTTCTTAACAATAGACCGTTATCTCCGGCTATTACACCTTCATTTGAATTAAAGAATACTACGTCATTAAGATTTGCTTCGTACATGAAACCGTTCGGACCGTACCAGCTGCTGCCTCCATCATTGCTTAGAAATATTTTGCCTGCATCACCGATAATTATTAAATTATCTGCATCAATTGCTTCTATGGAATTGAACTTTGCATTTGTAAAGGATATCTCAATGCTCTGCCAGGAGATTCCGCCGTCAGTTGTCTTTAGAAGTGTTCCAAGATCACCTGTTATAAAGCCAGTTTCTGCATTTATGAATTTTATATCATAAAGATTGTTTGTAGTATTTGAGTTTGTTACAGTCCAGTTTTCTCCGTAATCAGCTGAATAATATATCGTGCCGTTATTGCCGCAAACTGCAGCTTTGCTGCCGACTATTTCGATATCATTCAGGTTTTCTGTTGTTCCGGGAAGTATTGGCTGCCAGTTTTCACCATTATCAATTGAACGTAAAATTACGCCATTTTCGCCTGCTGCCAGTGATATTCCGCTGTTAAAGGAAGCTCCAAAAAGTATATTGGAAATATTACTGCTTTGCTCAACCCAGGTAACTCCGTTATCAGTTGTCTTCATGATAAGTCCGTTTTCACCTACCAATGATACTGTGGTTGAATTTTCAAATTTTACCGAATGTTCATTCAGTAACGGGTTTTGTGAAAAAATTATCACACTGGATAGTGCTATGAAAAAAATTGCGGCTTTTAGGTTAAAGGTAAACATTTTGATCCTCCATTAAAGGTTTTTTTTATAAAGAGTTTTTGTATTTTCTTGTTACTGCATTTTATTGAATGTTATACATAGGGTAAATCTTATGTTACAAAGTTAACTGGAAACAGTTACCGGAACAATCACTAAAATCGTTATAATTTATTAAACAAGAAAAATATTACTGTGATTAATAATCATTTAATATTTTTTAATAATTTTTTTGCAAAAAAAAAAGAGACCGGTAAATTTTACCGGTCTCTTATAACGTAATAACGTTATCTTATTTTACAAGAAGCATTTTTAAAGTTTTGGTAAAAGCTTCATTCTCATTTGTGGCAGAAATTCTGTAAAAATATATTCCTGAAGAAAGTTCTGAACCGTTAAAAGTTATACTGTAAAAATCCGCAGGTTTAAAACTGTTTACAAGCTCTTTTACAGCTCTTCCGGTAATATCAAAAACCGTAATATTTACGTAACTGTCAAATGGCACTTCGTAATCAATTTTTGTAACAGGGTTTGAAGGATTCGGGTAGTTTTGGCTGATTGTGAAATCATTCGGCTTTAAAATTTCAATAAAACTAAAATTTGACGGGTTAAAGTATTCAAAGTTTCCGTTATAATCCTTCTGTTTTAGCCTGTATGAGTACTTACCTGATAAAAGCGATTTATCCTCATAATAATAACTTTGAGGTGAATTTGTTGTACCGTTACCTCTTATAAATGCAATATTATTCCACTCAGGCGAAAATGAGTTTTCATTGCGTCTTTCAAGCTCGAAGCCAGCATTATTGATCTCATACAGTGTCGACCAGCTTAAATTCACATTTCTGCTCTCACCGGTCATAATAAATGAGCTTAAACTTACCGGAAGGGGAGAGCCCGAGATCTGGTTGGTATAATCAAATTCATCCAGAAATATATTTGCGGAATTCCCTGAACTGCTGATTCCCGTAAACATCCATGAATCCATATTCACATCATTTGCGATCTGTGCCTTAGGTAGGTCATTACCCGCCAGAACACCATCTATCCACAGGTCCCATGTATTTGCTGCTCCAGTTTGCAGAGAGCCGTATGTATCTGACTGAATTGATGTACTGTTGTTAGCATATATTTCAACATCATATGTAACCCCCTGTGTAAATGGGGTTGCAGGTAATCCGGTGGTTACCCAGCTTCCTGCGCTCCTGATATTTGTTGTAATTGTGCCGCCTGCTCCAAAAATAAACTGCATTCCGGTAAACACCTGTGAGCCTGCAAAGCCGTTATTATCTGAATATGATGCCCCGTCACCCAGAAAGAACTGCCATGTGCCTGATGAAGCACCTGTTGAGCTTCCGTTGGATGCACCCAGCCTTAATTTGAATTTTATTGTGATCCCTTTGCCGGGAGTAAAATTATAAACCGAAAATTTGTTCACTGATGTAGAAGTAGAGGCTGCGCCGCGTAAATAGGTGTTCATGCCGAATGGAATTACCTGGTTTTCAAGATTAAATGAGCCTCCTGCACCTATCCTTACCCGCGCCGTATCGGTTGGGGGAACAGGTAAAAATGTTAAGCTTGGACCGGTTGTAGTATAATTTCCTGTGGTTGTACCAAAATCGTAGTGCCAGGGCTGGGATAGGATTATTTGTATATTGATGAGTATTACTGCAAATAAAAAAGTAAATAAATTCTTCATAAATTTCTCAGTATTAATATATTGTTCTGTACTCAAAATTAATATATCAATGTTAAACAAATATTAACTTTTTTAATGCATTTACTAATTTTAAACGCTAACCGGAATTACAGGTAAAAAATTATCCCGAATTAAACATATGATAATTACTGATATGGTGTATATTTTACCGGATTTATTTAGCATGGAATAAATTTTTTTAATAAAAAGACCGGTATAAATTACCGGTCTTTAGATTAAATTAATTTTTTAGTTCATTACTTCACAAGAAGCATTTTCATAGTTTTCGTAAAATTAACATTAGCGCCGTTTACATTTATCCTGTAAAAATACACTCCTGAAGATAGATTTTTAGCGTCAAAATTCAATGTATAGCTGCCAGTTTTCTGGAAGCTGTTCATTAATGTTGAAACTTCTTTTCCTGTTATATCCAGAACAGTCATGTTAACAAAACCATCTGCAGGGATCGAATAACTGATCTTTGTGGATGGATTAAACGGATTCGGATAGTTTTGGGCTATTGAAAATGTATTTGCTGTATTAACATTATTTCCCAACGATTTGTTGGCCGGAGCTGTAAGCAGAGTATATTCCACTATAGCCCAGGTTAAGCCGCCATCTGTTGTTTTAAGAAGAACACCGTTTTCACCACCTGCATAACCTATGTTCGAATCAGCAAAGTTAAGACATAAAAGTCTATCATTGGTAAGTGAGCTCATTTCCATCCATGAATAACCCATATCATTCGATAAAACGATCTTGCCGTTATCGCCGACTGCAATTAATTTATCACTAACAGCATTGATCCTGTAGAATGAATTGTGATCTGTGTTGCTGTAAACTATTTCCCATGTAAGGCCTTTATCATCGCTCTTTAATATATCACCAAATGCTGATGATGCAAAAATCTTTTTGTCATCAATAAATCTTGCAAAATTCATGCTCAATTCAAATGCTAAAACCTGCGGTGTGCTCCATGTTGCTCCTGTATCAAGTGATAGAGCAAATGTGTTCTTATCGCCAAGTACAAATACCTCGCCAAGGCTGTTCATCGTAATTGAGTTAAGATTCTGGATAAAATATGTTCCTTCAACAACACTCCATGTTTCACCATGGTCAACGGTCTTTAATATACACCCGTTGTTGCCGGCTGCAAATCCTATTCCATCAGGATTTATAAATATACTGCGCAGCTTTTGGGTTGTATTGCTTTCAACAGTATACCAGGTTTCACCGGAATTGGTACTTTTGATAATTGTACCGAAATCACCGGCTGCAACCATATTATCACCGTCAATAACTGTGGTCTTGTTAAGATTTACAGTTGTATTGCTTTCAACCATATACCAGGTTGTTCCGCCATCTGAGGTCTTCATAACCATTCCGTTATCACCTGCGGCAATACCATCGGTTGAGGTTTTAAATTCCAGGCATCTGAATGTTTCCTGGGAATAAACCGTTCCGGCTGAATAAAAAAGAATAAGTGAAAATAAAATTGATAAATAAATTTTAAGAGTTTTCATTGTTTGATACCTTTCTTAAGAGTTAGAATAATATAAAAATTATATTATTATTATTTTTTACACCGCAAGTTATCTGCAAAATCATGCAATGACAATACCTTGTAAACGTGAATAAAAAAAGACCGCATTAATTTTACGGTCTTTTTTAAATTGTTTTTAATTATCCTATTTTGTGAGGATCATTTTCATTGTTTTTGTAAATGAACCGGATGCACTGTTTACTGTTATATTATAAAAATAAATTCCTGATGTAAGATTAATACCGCTGAACTTCACCGAGTATGTGCCTGCTTTTTGGTAATTGTTAACCAGTGCTGTAACTTCTTTGCCTGTGATATCATAAACTTTTATACTTACAAATCCCTCAGAGCTGATATTGTAATTTATGTTTGTTTCCGGGTTAAACGGGTTAGGGTAGTTCTGCTTTAAGCTGAATTTTTCTGTTGCATCTGTACCAGTGCTGCCGTTTTTTGATACTGGAGCTTTCAAAAGAGCATAATTCACTTTATCCCATGTATAGCCGCCGTCATTTGTCCTTAGCAGGATACCATCTGCACCTGCAGCATAACCAGTATATTCATCTGCAAAGCTCATACAGTACAGGCTGCTGGATGTACCCGAGCTCATTTCATACCATGTTGCACCCATATCCTGGGAAATCATTATCTTTCCGTATTCACCGGCTGCCACAAGATTACTGCCGACAAGATTCACCCTGTAGAACGGCATGTGAGAGGGGTCACTGTAAACAACTTCCCATGTTTCTCCTCTGTTAGCGCTTTTTACTATTTCTCCGTGTGATGATGTTGCAAATATATTGTCCCTGTCTATAAACCTTGTGAAGATAAAGCTCATCTCAAATGAAAGTATGCTTGGCGGACCTGACCATGAGCTGCCTGCATCACTTGATAATGCTATACCGTTCTTATCACCCATTATTACAGCGTTTGATTCATCATTCATTGCAACTGAATTGAGGTTGCCGTTAAAATCTATCCTTTCAGGAATTGACCAGGTCAATCCGTGATCAGTTGTATTTAAAAACGTTCCGTTATTGCCAACAGCCAGACCTATTCCGTTTGCATTTACAAAGATCCCTTTCAGGTTCTGCGTTGTGTTGCTTTCAACCTGCACCCAGGTTTCACCGGCATCTGTACTTCTTACAATTGTTCCTGAATTCCCGGCAGCAAGCATTATATTGCCGTCTATAACTGTCGTTTTGTTCAGATTCTGGGTTGTGTTGCTCTCGGTTACGTACCATGTAATGCCGCCATCAGTGGTTTTTAGTATCATTCCGTTATCGCCTGCGGCAATTCCATCAGTGGGTGAGCGGAATTCCAGGCAGCGGAATGTGTTTTGTGATAAAACTAATTGCGGAATTAATATTGCAAGGATAATGACTGCATTGACAGTGAAAATTTTAAGAGTTTTCATTTTTAAACCTTTCTTAAGAGAAATTGAATATAAAAAATTAATTAATCTGTAATTCTAATGCAATATTAATTATCGGTTTCCGTTTGGGCAATACCGCTAAAAAGTGATAAAAAAAAAGACCGGCTGTTACACCGGTCTTTCGCTATTTCTCTATATCACAAAAACACTTAATACTATTTTACCAGTATCATCTTCAGTGTCTTTGTGAATTTCTGGTTATTTCCTTCAGCAATTATCCTGTAGAAATAAGTGCCTGAAGAAAGATTAGAGCCGTCAAACTCTACAGTGTAGAAATCTGCCGGTTTGTACTCATCCAGTAAAGATGATACCTGCTGGCCAAGTATATCATATACTTTTATGCTTACCTTGCCGTCAAATGGCATCTGGAAATCTATTTTTGATTTCGGGTTTGATGGATTCGGATAATTCTGGCTGATATCAAAGTTGCCCGGTTTGCCTATTACCATGTCATTGCTGCCTGCAGGTGAGTGGTATTCATAGTTACCGTTATAATCAACCTGTTTCAGGCGGTACTGGTAAGCGCCTGCATTAAGCTTCTTATCAGTAAATGAATAGCTTACCCTTACGTTTGAATTTCCTTTTCCGTTAATAAATGTAACTTCCTTCCAGCCTGAATACTGTCCTTCAACTGTTTTGATCCTCTTTTCAACTGAGAATCCTCTGTTGTTAAGCTCTGATTCTGTTACCCAGTTAAGCGATACATCACGGTTATTCACAGCTGCATCAAAGCTTGCAAGAACTACAGGAAGCGGTGAACCGTTGTCTTCCATTGAAAATAATGCTGTTGAGCCCCATGAACCGCCTGCAGGAAGTGTGATCTGTATATAATTATTTGTTCCGTCAACTGACTGTGTAAAGCTGTTATCCCATGTCGTACCGTTCCAATAACTGAGCTTTAATGCTGCTTCACTAATTGTTGCAAGCTGGTCATCATTGTAATAGAACCTTAAAGTAATTGGTTCGGTTGTAGGTACCATATCCGCAATTTCCCAATATATCCATGGTACGTTAACTGCGGTTAAGCTTTTCTGTACGCCTGAAGTTCCGTCTTTCTTAACGTTTTTCTTATCCATTACGCCATTAATCTTTTTAGAATCATTCTTTTTTACACGTGAATTGACGTTCTTAAACAATGTATTGTTTGGTGTCCTTACTCCTGTAAACTGCCTTACCTGTGAAGTTGTGAATGCGCCTGAAGTTATTTCAATAGCTTTTAAGCCGCCATCAAAATATATTTGCCCTGAAGGCAGACAAACATTGCCTGTATAAGATACCGGTGTGTACTGGTCGCATCCTACATCTACCGGTTTAACTGATGTGCTTTGCGTTGTTGGTCTTGAGTCACCGTCAAAGTCATCTGTTACTGCAGCTATAAAATTACCTCTTCCGCTAACACTCAGGTCAGATGTCTGAATGTGAAGATCTGTTGATGATACGAATAACGGGTTTCTGCTGAATGACTGTACATCTTTGCCTGTACCGGTTCTCCAGTCAGCAACTGTTGCTCTTGTCACACTTGCGATATTTCCTATATTCGGACCGGAAGTATAATAACTGTTATAATTGATATTGGAGTATACCGTATTTGCAGCGCCGCTGTATATTGCATAACGGTTAGTGCCAACTGACTGCGTGTTTACAAATACATTGTTCCTTATATCTGTGCCTGCTGCCGTTGTTACTCCTGTTGTAATGTTCATCGCAGCCGGCAATCCATTAACAGTCTGGTTTGTGTTTATCAATATCGTATTATTGTAGATCTTATGGTTTGTACCGGCATCAATAATAATTCCGTATCCGTTATCCTGAACCCCGGATCCAGAGGCATATCCATAAGCTGCAATATCAAAAATCATATTGTTCATGGCGGTTAAATTACCTGTTGTAGCCGTTGAGCCCAGGTATATACCATTTGCGCCGTATCCTGTTGTATTTGAATTCTTAATATTACTTATCTTATTCTTCTGAAGTGTGATTCCGCTGTTGGTCCCGGTTACTGCTATACCTGAAGTAGTAGCGCTTGTTGAAGTGCTTACACCTGATATAGTATTACCAGTTACATTAAAGTTTCCGTTGTTAACACCGGTGGTAAGAAATATACCGAAGTCAAAATACGAGCTATTATTCGCAGTTGAGCTGATTGTACTGATATTATTGCCTGAAATCGTAACGTTACTGCATCCGGATGCAGCCCAGATACCGCCTAGGTTTGCCGCTTCTGTTGTGTTAGCTATATTGCCTACAGTGTTATTAGAAAATGTCGCGCCATTAACATACTGTGCGTATAGGCAAACCAGCCTTATTGAATTTGCGCCGCTGGAATTTAATGTATTATCAGCAACTACAAGGTTAAACCCGTTTGCTGTTGCAGTACCGCCTGTTGAATACACTCCAATGAATGCTTTTTGTATAAGGTTATTCTGTATTGTTATTGTATTAAAGTAACCGGCATTTCCTATGGTAGCAGCATCACTAATATTAATAGCACTGGCAGTATTTGCGCCGTTTGTTATGATACAGTTCTTAATTGTAACGTTTGTAATTGGTGTTGTTCCCGTTGAGCCAACCAGAAATACCACCGGTGAAGTTGTGCTGTTATTCTGTACAGTTAAGCTTCTGTCTGTACTTCCTGCATTAGAACCGTCTATAGTTACATAATTGCTTAATATCCTGAATACTGCATTGCTGGCAATACTGCCAGAAATTGTTGCAGTAACGCCGGATTGCGGTTTTATTGTTACAGGGTTCAGTACACTTATACCTGAAACATTATTATTTATCTGAAGAGGTAATGTCTCGCCGGAATAACTTCCGTCAATTAAAAGGAATGTTACCGGTCCTGAAACACCGCGCGCATTAAGATCAAATAACGCCGCTGTAATGGTCGCGTAATTTCCAACCATATCAGTCTGGTTTCCGCCGGTCGGGTTATTATCTTTGCTGTTAATGCTTCTTTTGTTTGAAGGATATTCTGCATATAGCGGGCCGTTATACTTTGTGCCGTTCTCATAAATTTCTGAATAAGTTTCCTCAGTCTCAATTTCTTTCATCTCTATGCCGGTCATATCAGCATAGCTGCTGATAGATGAAACCTGGCTTATTTCAGTGTTGCCTTTTTTCTCTTCTTTGCCTGCCCTGAACTGCGGCTCAACAGGTACTGATCTTTTTACTTTTCTTGTCTTTGTTACAAATTCCAGGCTCTTTCCTGTTAAAGGCCTCATCATGCTTAAACCAACTGTGTATGTTCCGCTGAGCGGAGCACCTACAATTACATAGCTGTTTATTGTTCCGCCTATTGGGAAAGCAGAGCCATCAAGATTACATGTTGTTGGTGCTGAAGCAAATGTACCGCTGTTAATGCCAACATTGGGTGTTCCAGCCATATCTTCGGCAACTACAAAATATTGTACAACATCACCGGCTCCTACACCACCGCCGCCATTAAGCAATGAATAGTCTATTGTGAAATCAAACGGAGAGCTTGCATTGTTAGCCTCTGCAAATTTCCATCCGTCTGTACCGTTTGAGTTATCGTTCCATACATTACCGTCAGTTGTCCTCTTATAGTATACTTTCGGTCCCCGTGGTGAAGCTGTCTGTACGCCGCTCGCGTCTGTAATTGTTACATTGGTAAAAGACCTGTTTGAAGTACTGGTTGTATTTGATAACACTGTATATGTGATAGTAGGCGGGGTTACATCACCTGCAGATGTAAAGTTGCCTGCATCTGCTCCTATATCTATAGGTGTTAATGTGCTTCTGTCATCACCGTCGTAATCATCTGTAATGCCTGCAACAACTGCTCCGTTACCTTCTATCTGCGTAGGTACTGATGGATCTATATGCAGGTAATTTGCTGATGAGCCTGTTGTTATATTTAAGAATGGTGAGCTTTCTGTTTTGCTTAAATTTTCACGTGATGATACAAATGACTGGTAATCTGCCAGTGTCTGTTTTGGATTTGTTAAAGCTCCGACTGCTCCATCTACATAAATTAAATGCGATGCATCAGGAGTGCCGCAGTATAAAATGTTATTGTTTGTTGTTGATGCAAGGTTAGTTGCATTTGTTACGCCATACCTGAAATATACAGTGTTTGGCATTGCAGCACCGTTGCTTGATGTTACTTTATTTATGAAAATGTTATTT
>JAPUEV010000214.1 GCA_027492415.1 Ignavibacteria bacterium | reverse complement strand
CCAAATAGCCTTATAGTTAATTTACGGTAGAAAAACTCGGGTTATACCTGATACAGTGAATCCACTAAAAATTAGGTTTGAAGTGTAATTTGATTTATACTGCACAAAACCGATTGTTTTAGGGTTCGCCCGCCGGCTATATTTGTATCACTAATTCGGTAGGGAATATCAGATAGCAGAGAAGGTTTTTTAATCAACTAATTAAAAAAACTCCTCAGAAAGGAAATCTCAAAGAGATGAATGCTATTAGATACCAATTCACACAGAAGCAAATGATCGCTTTTTTATCAGGGCTTCTTTTTTTATTTATATCAGTTTACACAACCTACTCCCAGGAAAACATAAACATCCCGGGCGGAATCAATACATGGAAACCCAATTATTTACCCGGTATCCCCGGAGATAACCCCTACACTGCAACCAGGACAAATTTTACAATCACAATGAGAGATGGTATTGTTATTGACTGTCTTAAATGGATCCCCGATTCACCGGCACCCGCAGGCGGCTGGCCAACAGTTATTATGGTCCACGGCTACGGCGATAGCAAAGAAACACTTTCAGAATTCTGCCGCCAGCAGGCTGAATACGGATATTATACCATGACCTTCAGTGTTCGCGGCCAGGGTTTATCCGGCGGTCTTTCAAATCTTATCAGCAGAACAGAAGCTGAAGATTTCAGGGAAATAGTGAACTTTATCAGAAAAGACACATTGAACGGCGTTGGCAAAGATAAAATTTTAGTAATGGGCGGCTCACAGGGCGGCGCATTACCTTTAATGGCAGCATGTTTGCCCGGCGGCGTGAATGTAAAAGCTATTATCAATTCAGTTGCTCCGCCAAACTTTGCATCAAGCTGGATAGATAACGGCTGCGTAAAAATGACATTATTATGGACAATTGAATATAACTCTGATACAGCAAGATATAATGGCCAGGTAAACAGGATGAGCGACTGGATATATTCCGAGAACAAACAGTACTGGGATAGCCTTGCTTACTGGCTGCCAAGAGACAGGGACTTCACATCAATTTTAGGCAACAATACTGTTCCGCTTATAGTCGAAGCTTCATGGCAGGATAAGTTCTTCAATGCAGATGGCTGGCTTCAGAACATTCACCTTGTAAACTCACCAATGACATCATACATGGGCGCAGTTCAGGGTCACGGCGGCGAGCACTCAGCAACTGAAGATACATGGCATATGGACTGGTTCAATAATTTCTTCTTCCAGAACTTATGGGGCATGCAGACAAATATTTTCACAATGCCTAAATACCAGTACGCTTCAACAACATCACCTGTTGTAAATAACGCATGGACCTTTGTTCATGACAGCTCATCATCTTTGCTTAAGAACATTTCAACACACACAAAATTATATTTCAACAGCAACAGAAGGCTTAAAACTACTTCAAACAATAACTGGTGCATTCCAGATGTTGACCTGTTAACAAACGATGTAAGGAATAACTATTCCATTAAAGATGCTGTTTATGATGAATTCACCGGTTCAACCTTCAATGCGAAATTCAAAATTGATAACAATACTTACGAAACAACAGCACTCACAACAAATGTTGAAATGACAGGCACACCTTCTATAACAATGGATTACATTTCAACTGCAAAGCCGTTCGCACAGTTCAACTTCCAGGTATTTGAAGTATTCCCCAACGGTACTTCAAGATTTGTGACCAGGCTTAACTACGAGGACAGGAACAACAATTACGGGCTTCTTCCTTCAAGAAAACAGGTAACATTCCGCGGACAGGCTCACTCACACATATTCAAAGCAGGCAGCAAGATAAGGATCAACCTAACAAATCTTGACAGGACAACAGAAGATGCAGCATTCTTCGGTACAAACCCGTTCGTTCTGCCTTCAATGAAACCGGGTATTAACATTATGATGCTTACAAACAACTTCTATATCGATCTTCCGCTGGTTACATCAAGCTCTAACAGGCCAAATGCAGAAGGCTTATTTGCAGATGAAAATAACTTTGTATCACAGAATAATGCACCTGAAAAATTTGAGTTAAAACAGAACTATCCAAACCCGTTCAACCCCAATACTGTTATAAGCTATTCAGTAGCAAAGACAGAAAAAGTTGAATTAAGGGTGTACGATATATTAGGTAAAGAAGTACAGACACTTGTTAATGACGTAAAAAACCCCGGTTCTTATAATGTTGTCTTCAATGCTGTGAACCTCTCAAGCGGTGTGTATTTCTACAGGATCACATCAGGAAGCTTCACTGATATCAAGAAAATGACGTTGGTAAAATAATACAGCAGCATATAGAGCAGCAACATGGGGGCAATATAAGGGAAGTTGCACCCGGCATGAAGAAGCATCACAGAAATAAAGAATAGCACATTCATCTCAAAAACCGAAAGAATAAGGGGCTCTAATAACGAACACTGGAAGAAACCTGAGTCCCCTTGTTCCGGAGGCAGAGAAGAATAAAAGAGAAACACAAAAGAGTAAATAAAATAAAAATTAAATAAGTTAGGAGATATTTAAAATGGCAACAATAATAATTTTAGGATTCACAATGTTTGGAATTTTACCGTTTGCAGCAGAAGGAATCAGGATCTACTTCACCAAATAATAAACATTATAAAAGAACAGATTTGCTACTTACCCCCCGCTTGAAGGAACCAGTTTAAAGAATATTTCCCGATAGCATTAGCAAACCGAAGGACCCCGGCTATAAAAAGACCGGGGTTTTTCATTTGTAATAACCTCCTGCTGCCCCGAACCGTCACACTATTATGTATCAAAACCTCCAAAAATGAGCAGAAAACCAATTTTTATATACCCTCAATACGTTAGAAGAAATAGCGTAATTTATGTACAGTGAAATGTGGAAAATATAGGTTATGAGTGTAATTACACATTTACTTAGGTTTACGATTGTTTTAGGGTGAAGGCAAAGGGTATATTTGTATACTAATTCGGTAGGGAAAGATATAGCAGAAAGATATAATTAAAATAAATCTTTTTCGTGAAAGGTAATTTATTAAAATGAAAGCTATTGGAATCCGTATCGGCAAATACACGAAGCAATTGACTGCAGTTCTTTCAATGCTTCTTTTTTTATGCTCAGCAGGCAATATATATGCAGGCGATATAAACAATCCTTATAAAGCGGTCTCCAGGGAAGATGTAAGCCTCTCACAGAATGAGATCGCAGCCGCCAACACTTTATCAATTGCATCCAATTCACTCTTCAGCTTTTCAATTCCGAAAAATGAGTTTGTAAGGCTTTCAATTTACGATCTGAACGGTAAAGAGATATCTGTGCTGGTAAATGAAAATAAAAAGGCAGGTGAGTTTTACGCTGATCTTAACAATGCCAGGTTAACCAAAGGCAATTACTATTACCGCCTGGTTGTCGGAAAGTTCAAAGAAGTCAGGAAGCTTAATATTATTAAATAAAGCTTAGCTTTCATAAAATAAGTTTAACCCCTGTTTATTAATTAAGCAGGGGTTTTTTGTTTATTCTATAATCATGCGGTGACTTTAAGTCATAGGATGAATTTAAATTGCTTTTCCACGCCGACGTTGGCCTTTTAATGAGCGACTCCACGCCGTCGTTGGTCCTTTGACGAGCGATTACAGAATATTCAATCCTTGAAAGCAGGTTTATGCATCATTAGCATGGAATTCCTTTTGCATTTCTCCGTGCACTCAGTGACTTAGTGGTTAATTCTTTTGATTTTAGGAATTTCCACGCCGTTGTTGGTCTTTTGACGAGCGACTATAATATATTCAATCCTTGAAAGCAGGTTTATGCATCATTAGCATGGAATTCCTTTTGCATTTCTCCGTGCACTCAGTGACTTAGTGGTTAATTCTTTTGATTTTAGAGAATTTACAACTTTCATCCAAAAACAGCTCAAAATTGCCACTTTCCATCTTAAGCCTCACCCAATAACGTTAGAAAATATCGGGCTACCGTTATACAGTGAATAGATGAAAAATTAGGTTTAAAGTGTAATTTCGCAATTACTTAGGTATACGATTGTTTTAGGGTGAGCCCAACGGCTATATTTGTAACATACTAATTCGTAGGGAATGCGATAGCAGATAAGATAATTTGTTTTATTAATAATTAATCTAATCTGAAAGGACATCTATTAAGATGAATGCTATTGTAACCCAAAATACAAGGAGACTATTGATGATATGTATGTCATTAGCTCTTTTTTTTATGTCATTTACTGAGGTAACCTATACTCAGAATGGCAGAGTTACTACCTTTAAACCATCCAGCCTCAATTCATGGACACCATCCTACCTGCTGCCAAACACAAACACCAATAAAACCAATAATTCTGATGCATTGGTTGTAACACGCACTGATTTTACAATAACTATGCGTGATGGTGTAATTATTGACTGTTTAAAGTATATCCCACAGGGTACACCACCTGCAGGCGGATGGCTGACAGTTATCATGCACCATGGCTACGGCGATAACAAAGAAACACTTGCTGATTTCTGCCGCGCGCAGGCTGAGTATGGCTATTATACCATGACATTCAGTGTACGCGGACAGGGTCTCTCAACAGGTCAGTCAAATCTTATCAGTACACTGGAAGCTGACGATCTTATTGAAATAGTTAACTGGGTAAAAAGAGATTCAGTGAACGGCTCAAATCCTTCAAAGATACTTATCATGGGAGGTTCACAGGGCGGTGCTGTTCCGATGATCGCTGCTTCACGCGGAATGCAGGTTGCTGCCATCATTAACTCAGTTGCACCCCCGGATTTTGCATCAAGCTGGATAGAGAACGGTTCAGTTAAAATGACATTTTTATGGACAATCGATTATACACCTGATACAGCAAGATACAATTCACAGGTTACAAGAATGAGAACATGGGTTACAACAGAAACCAAAGCAAACTGGGATAGTTTAGCTTACTGGCTTCCAAGAGGCAGGGATTTTGTTACCGGCTTATCATCTATAACCACACCGCTTCTTGTAGAAGCTGCATGGCAGGATAAATTCTTTAACGCTGACGGATGGTTAATGAATATTGATAAAATTACCAATGCTCCAATGTCATCATATCTTGGCGCAGTTCGCGGACACGGAAGCGATGTTTCTGCAACTGAAGATGTATGGCATATGGATTGGTTCAATAATTTCTTTTTCCAGACACTCTGGGGAATGCAGACCAATATTTTCACAATGCCTAAATACCAGTATGCTTCAACCAGGTTCCCTGTAGTAAGCAACCAGTATTTCACATTTTCACATGATAGCTCAACCGCACTGCTGCGTACCTCAACAGTTCCGATGAGATTATACATGAATAAGAATGGAGTTTTAAAAACTACTGTTCAGTCAGGAAGCAATACAGTTGTACTTCCAAACAGGATAACAAATGGATATACTTTACAGCAGGCTATAAATGATGAATTTACTGGGTCAAACTTTACAACAAAGTTCAAAAAAGATTCAGTAAAGTTCCTGTCATCAGCTTTAACATCAAACCTTGAGTGGACAGGCGCACCGGTGATAAGGCTTGATTATAAATCAGCAGCATCAACATTCGCACAGTTCAATTACCAGATATATGAAGTATTGCCAAGCGGCGAAAGAAGGTTCATAAACCGCGCTAACTTTACTGACAGGAATTATACAAAAAACTCCAGGAAACAGGTTACTTTCCGCGGACATGCGCACTCACATGTATTTTCAGCAGGAAGCAAAATACTTATTATTATCACAAATCTGGATAAAGCGCATACTGATGTAGAGTTCTTTGGAACAAACCCGTTTGTATTGCCTGTAATGAAAAATGGCGATCACACAGTATATTTAAGCAGCAATTCATATATTGAATTCCCGATAATTTCCAATACCGGGCACAGGTTCGATCTGGCATTTGAAGAAGATAACACCAATGAAAATACTACACCATATTCATACAGCTTAACACAGAATTACCCGAACCCGTTCAACCCAAGCACTATGATACAGTATACAATTGCTGATGCGCAGAAGGTTGAATTAAAGATATACGATCTCTTAGGCAGGGAAGTTCAGACTTTGGTAAACGCAACACAAAACCCCGGTTCATACAATGTTATGTTCAATGCTCAGAACCTTTCAAGCGGCATTTATTTCTACAGGCTTACTGCAGGCAGCTTCAGTGAGATAAAGAAAATGACACTGGTAAAATAATCCCTGCTAAGGGATTATTTTACCGCCTTGTTTCTAAGGCTTGTGAAATAAAGAATTAAAGAGCATAAACGGGATATTTATATTTAAATGAATCAGAGAGTTGATTAAACAAGCAGCGGTAATTTGGAAACAAATTTTAGGGATACCGCTGCATGTTAAAAAAGATAAAATGAAAATAAATATTTTAAAGGAGAATTAAAAAATGTCACTATTAATATTACCGGTAATCTTCGTTTTCCTATTGATACCATTTGTAATTTTAGGTTACCTGTTTTATGCAAACAAACAGATAAGAAAAGCATAAAAAATATTTGCTGCACCCCGTAACAAAGATATGATCCATCTATTGTTACTCCAATTTACCCCGCTTAATCAGCGGGGTTTTTTATTAAATCCATATTATTACAAGGATTAAAAAAATTATTATGTGGTACTTTTCTTTATTGTATTGGAACAAAACATCATTATTAGTAATTTTACTCTATATATATAGTATAAGTAGGGAAAAATACAATGAAATCAGCTAAAATAGTGCTTTTGGCTTTACTTTTCTTGTCCATTGCCGGAAATTTATCATTTTCGCAGCAAAAAAGGGCAAGAGATAATTACGACAGCTTTAAGCTTTTACCAAAATATTCAGATGCTCCTTCAGTACCCGTTACAAGGGTAGATTTTACCGTTACACTTCGTGATGGTACAATTCTGGATGCTCTGAAGTTTATTCCACAGGGAACTCCGCCTTCAGGCGGCTGGCCTACCGTAGTATTTGTTCACGGCTACGGTGATAATAAAGAAACTCTTGCCGGCTTTGCTAAATCACAGGCAGAGTACGGTTATTACACTACTACTTTCAGTATGCGCGGCCAGGGACACTCAACCGGGCTTTCAAACCTGATATCCAATATTGAAGCTCAGGATATGATAGAGTTCATCAATTACATCAAACAGGATACACCTAACGGGATCAACCCCAATAATATCCTTGTAATGGGAGGTTCACAGGGCGGACTTGTTCCCTACATGGCATGCACAATGGGGATGAATGTTAAGACAATTATTTCCGCGCTCGCGCCGCCTAATTTTGCTTCCAGCTGGATAGAGAACGGCTGTATTAAAATGACCCTTCTGTGGACTGTTGAATATACCCCTGATACCGCAAGGTACACACCGCAGGTTGACAGGATGAGCAACTGGATCTATGCAAGCAATAAAAATTACTGGGATAGCCTTGCGTATTACCTTCCCCTCAACAGGGATTTTATGACAAGTGTTCCCAATAACCGCGTTCCGTTAATTATGGAAGGCTCATGGCAGGATAAATTTTTCAATGCGTCGGGGATCATGAAAGCATCTGTACTCAATACAAACTCAACATTCAGGCTTTACCTTGGCGCTGTCCAGGGACATGGCGGGGACCACTCACCAACAGAAGATACCTGGCATATGCAGTTTTTTAATGACTGGTTTTTCTACTGGCTCTTTCCTTACAGCGGGCGCACAATCCCAGCGGCAAATTATGATTACGCATCTTCCACATACCCTGTTAACGGCGTGTACTGGAGCTTTAAGCATGACAGCTCTAAAGCTGCATTACAGAACATAACTACACCGTACAGGCTGTATCTAAATACCAATAACAGGCTTACCACTACTGCAGGTACAAACAGCAATACAAGGGTTTCTGTAAGGAACCAGGTAACCGGCGGACTGACAATGCAGGAAGCTGTGAATGAAGAATTTACAGGTACAACATTTACATCTAAATTTAAAAAGAACTCTGTATCATTTACAAGTGCTGCATTGACATCTGATAAAAAGTGGCTTGGTACCCCCAAGTTCAACCTTGATTATCTTTCAACTGCCTCAGTTTTCACACAGTATAATATCCAGGTACTTGAAGTTATGCCAAACGGTAAAGAAAAGCTAATCAACAGGCTAAATTATACTGACAGGAATTATACTGCCAATACACGCAAAACTAAAAATTTTGAAGGACAGGCTCATGCTCATATATTTAAAGCAGGCAACAAAATAAAGCTTATCATCACTAATCTGGATACACATCCTGATGATGCATGGTTCCTCGGAACAAATCCTTTTGTTCTGCCTGTGCTTAATAACGGCTACAATTATGTTTATTTAAGCAGTAATTCATATATTGATCTGCCTATAACAAATGCAGCAGATAATTTAACGGATAACAAAGGAATGGAAGAGCCGTTTACTTTTTCTCTCGGCCAAAATTATCCAAACCCGTTCAACCCCGCAACAATGATCAGCTTCCAGATACCGCAGAAAGGTATTGTTACGTTAAAGGTATTTGATGTTACAGGTAAAGAAGTAAGGACGCTTGTAAATGAAGTTAAGGAGGCCGGTGCCAATTCTGTTTTGTTTGATGCTTCTGCGCTTTCAAGCGGAGTTTATTTCTATAAGCTTGTATCAGGCAGCTTTACAGATACAAAGAAAATGATCCTTGTAAAATAAGTTGAGTTATAAAACAAATTCAAAGCGGGTTAATTACCCGCTTTTTTAATATATATGAAATATGGAAAAATTATCAATTGAAGTAATTCAAAGCTCATTAAAAGAGCTTGCCGGCTGGGAATATAAAGAAGGCTCGATTAAGAAAACTTTTAAAACACAGAACTTTCCTTCCACAATGGGCTTTGTCACCGCGGTAGGTGGATTCTGCCAGAAAAGGAATCATCACCCGGATTATATTTTAATGAAATTCAAAGAAATTGAAGTATCATTTTCTACTCATACAGCCGGGGGAGTAACACAAAATGATATTGATATAGCTTCCGACCTTGAGAAAATTCCTGTATAAACCGCAGTAATTACAGATGTTGCAAATTTTATCACTTTTATTAATTTTAATTTTAGATTAAGTTGCTTAAATTAGCAAAATGATAAATAACAGGATCGAAAACCTGAAGGAAATGCTTAAAACTGACCCTAATGATACCTTTGCAAGGTATGCATTAGGCCTGGAATATTTATCTGCTGAAGATAATGCAAGCGCAAAAGAAATGTTTGAAGAGTTAAAAACCCTTGACCCGAATTATGTAGCTACATACTACCAGCTTGGAAAAACATACGAGCTTCTTGGTGATGAAAACGAAGCCCGGAAAGCTTATGAAAAAGGAATTTACGTGGCAACTTCCCAAAGTGATAACCATACAAGGGAAGAGCTTGAACAGGCATTAAACGATCTTCTGTAAGAAAAATTTAATTTGAACTCAGGACAAACTATCAATAAAACTTCCAAATATAGATAATACCTCTACTCTTTTATTAATCTAATAGTAAAATAATGCTGAAGAAAATAATCTTGGTTATATTACTTGCATTTACAGCAAGCCCTGCTTTTTCACAAAGCTCAACAGGCTGGAATATTTATACCTCATTAAGAGAGACAAAAGGTATTTCTCTTGGTAATAACCTTGTATGGGCAGCAACATCCGGAGGTTTATTTAACTTTGATCCTGCAAGCACATCCAGTATTAAAAAGTATACGTCGCTTGAAGGCTTAAGGTCAAACGAGCTGACAGCTGTTACCACAGGCAGTAACGGGTTGGTTTGGGCAGGCGCTTTTGACGGCTCCATCAGCGTACTTAACACCGCTGAAAATACCTGGAGGCAGATAACCGATATAAATTCTTCGACAGAACCCTCCAAAAGGATCAACGCTTTTTATGAATATAACAGCCGCATGTATTTTGCAACTGAATTCTGTATAGTAAAATTCAATATTGCCCAGTTTCAGTTTGTGGATCAGCCTTACACAAGATTCGGTAATTTACCCGCAAACAGTCCGGTATACGATATAGCAGTAATTAATGACACAATATGGGCGGCAACAAAGAACGGTATAGCATATGCAAATATAAACTTAAACCTTCCTATCGCTTCAAACTGGTCTGCCTTTGTTACAGGAAATTCTGTAATGAAAAACAATAAAACCAACTGTATTGCATATTTCGACTCCAAGGTCTTTATGGGAACAGACAGCGGACTTGTATATTACCAGAACGGTTCATTAAATACATATGCTCCGCTGGTTAACGGCATACCTTTTGTTGATCCTGTATACAGAATGACAGTATCAGGCAGTACAATGTATTTTTCGGCGTTTTCCTACGACGGATCTAATAAAGGAAATTTCCGCATCTTTAGGGTAAATACAAATAATATTAATTCCGCAGAGCTTATTGAAAGCGGAACAGAAGTAAACTCCTTAAAAGTAAATTCCGGCGGTGACCTGCTGATAGGTACCGTAAATAACGGCGTAAATTTATACAGGAATAATACCAATAACTATGTTTTCCCAAATGGTCCTTTTTCAAATTTACAATCAAGCTTAACTGTTGATAAAGGCAGTAATCTCTGGTCAGTTTCAGGGTCACTGGGTGACTGGACTCCAAGATCGGGCATTTATAAATACAATACTACTTCATGGGATAATTTCACATACGCTGAAGATCCTGTACTTGGCGGCGGATGCTGCGGCTGGGTTAACGTTTATCCTGATATTCACGGTAATATGTGGGTCGCCGGCTGGGGTAACGGCTTATTAAAGATAAACGGAAATGATCTTACAAGGTATAATGAATCTAATTCTATCCTGGGGAATTTAGGGCAGGATTTTGTTCTAACATACGGAATTGATGAAGATAATGCAGGCAACCTGTGGGTATTAAATAATTTTGTTCCTAACAGCATTGTTAATTTTACACAACAGGTTTCTTATCCTCCTCCCTTTGGTAATACCTCAAATTTCTTCACTACACTTGCCATAGATAATTTTAATACAAAATGGATGACACTCCATCCAATTGAAGGTAATGTAAGAGGATTAATGTACTTCAATGAAGGGTCATCGCCAACAGGTGCATTAATTGGCTATTCACAGCTTGGCTCAGATGTAGGCCAGGTTAACCAGGTTGTTACCGATAAGAGCGGTGAAGTATGGGTTGCTACAAATAACGGCGTAATAGTAATTCCAAACCCTGAACAGGTTATTAACAACCCCGGTTCAGTACCAACACTGTTTAAAATGAGGATAATTGAAAACGGAATAAGCACACCGCTTACAGCAAATGTTCTTTCAATTGCTGTGGATGCTCTGAATAATAAATGGCTTGGCACAATTTCTGACGGTGTGATCTATGTTTCGCCTGACGGCTCAACTTTGCTTAAAAGATTCAATATGGCAAATTCTTACCTGCTTGATAATAAAATAATTTCCATTGCAACTGATAATGAAACAGGAAGGGTTTACTTTGGCACTGAAAAAGGCTTAGTATCATATAATACAATTGCTGTTAACCCGCTTGCGGAGTGTGACCAGATCAAAGTTGGTCCAAATCCATTTGTTATACCGTCCGGCTCTCAGCTAAGAATTGATGGTTTGGTAGAGGAATCTACTGTTAAAATATTAAGTATCAGCGGAACACTGGTTGCTGAATTTGAAACGCCCGGCGGAAGGATCGCCAACTGGGATGGCCGGGACCAGAACGGTAATTATGTCTCTTCCGGCATTTATATTATAGCCGGATACAATAAAGATGGCAGCAAAGTTTGTAAAGGTAAAGTTGCAATTGTAAGGCAGTAATTAAAAAATATGCTTGTAATACCCGTAATTGATATTCAGAACGGACACTCCGTCAGAATGGTCGAAGGACTTGAGGATAAAACCGTTTACTATTCCGAAAGTCCTTTGAATATGGCAAGGCTTTTCCGCAAGGAAAACGCCAAGGTTATACATATATCTGATCTTGACGGCGCAGTATCAGGTAAACGGAAAAATTATGGGCTCATTAAAGAGATCACTGAAACCGTTGGCGTACCTATACAGCTTGGCGGCGGTATTAGGACGTTTGAAATTGCCGAACAGCTTATTAAAGAGCTTGGCGTTTACCGAATCGTTATCGGAACATCGGCAATTGATAATATTGACCTCATAAAAAAACTTCTTGATGAATTCGGGAAAAGTAAAGTTGCCATCAGCGTAGATGTTAGGAACGGCTACCTTGTTAAAGACGGCTGGGGCAATATAACCGATATTCATGCTCTCGAGTTTGCCCTTGGCATGAAAAAGCTTGGTGTTGAGCGTATCATTTACCAGGATGTAGCAAAAGTTGGAACACTTTCCGGACCCGATATTGAAGGATTAAAACAAATTGCTGTTGAAACCGGCTTAAAAGTTACAGCAGCAGGCGGAATATCAAACTACCGGGACCTTATGATGGTTCAGGAGCTTGAAAAACACGGCGTTGATTCCGTGATGATGAGCCGCGCACTCTACGAAAATAAATTCCCGTGCCAGGCCATCTGGCGTATGCAGGAAAAGATCGATACATCCTTAGACCTCCCGAAAGTTAAATAATACATTCAAATCTACATTAAAAACTCTTATATTTTTTCATATCTTTGTATCTTAATCCTATTTATTACTATGTCAAAAAGAACAATAAAAGCGCCAACAGGTACAACTTTAACCTGTAAGAACTGGATAGCAGAAGCTGCTATGCGTATGTTAATGAACAACTTAGACCCCGATGTTGCCGAAAGACCGGATGACCTGGTAGTCTATGGCGGCGGCGGTAAAGCTGCAAGGAACTGGGAATGTTACGACCAGATAATCGAATCACTGAAAAACTTAAATGAAGATGAGACACTGCTTGTGCAGTCAGGCAAGCCGGTAGCTGTATTTAAAACCCACTCAAACGCGCCGAAAGTAATAATATCCAATGCACAGCTTGTACCCGCATGGGCAACATGGGATGAATTCCGCAGGCTTGATGCTTTAGGCTTAACTATGTACGGACAGATGACTGCCGGCTCATGGATATATATCGGCTCTCAGGGAATCCTGCAGGGAACCTACGAAACATTTGCCGCATGCGCTGATAAACATTTTAACGGCGATCTTTCGGGTAAATTTATTCTCACCGCCGGACTTGGCGGTATGGGCGGCGCTCAGCCGCTTGCAGCTACTATGAATGGCGCTGTAATGCTTGGCATTGATGTTGAAAGATCAAGGATACAGAAAAGGATTGATACAGGTTACTGCGATGTAATGACAGATGACCTTGATGAAGCTATCAAAATAATACAGGATGCAATTAAGAATAAAGAAGCAAAATCAGTCGGACTCGTTGGTAATGCCGGTGATGTTCTGCCTGAGCTGCTAAAGAGAAATATCATACCTGATATTGTTACCGATCAAACCTCCGCGCATGATATGCTCAACGGCTACGTGCCAATGGGTATGCCGCTGGAAAAAGCATTTGAGCTCAGGAAAACTGATCCTGAAAAGTACATTCAGCTTTCAAGGGATACAGTTGTTGTGCATTGTAAAGCTATGCATG